>NZ_JBBIAR010000034.1:0-103239 GCF_054185165.1 Bradyrhizobium sp. UFLA05-109
GAGCCATAGCCGCGCGCCAGCGCCAGGGCCGTCGTCTCGCCGACATGACGCATGCCGAGTGCATAGATGAAACGTTCCAGCGCGATGTTGCGCCGGCTTTCGATGGCGCCGAAGAGGTTGCGTATCGAGGTCTCGCCGTAACCCTCGATCTCCTCTAGCTTCAGCTTCGCATTCCGCTTCTGTAGCGTGAAGATGTCGGCGGGCTCCTTCACAAAACCTTCGTCGAAGAAGTACTGAAGCTGCTTCTCGCCGAGGCCATCGATGTCGAACGCCCGCCGCGACACGAACAGCTTCAAATGCTCGATCTTCTGATAGGGACAGGCGAACTCGCCGGTGCAGCGGGCGCGCGACCCCTCCTCGCCCGTCGCCGTCTCCTCGCGCACCACATCGGTGTGCAGCGGGCACGGGCACTTCTTCGGGAACTGGAATTCCTTCGCATTCTTCGGCCGCTTGTCGATCACGACGTCGACGACCTGCGGAATGACGTCGCCGGCGCGCTGGATCACGACGGTGTCGCCGATCCGAATGTCGCGGCCTTCGCGCAGCACCTCGCCCTTGTTGCCGATGCCCTTGATGTAATCCTCGTTGTGCAGTGTGACGTTCTGCACGATCACGCCGCCGACGCCGATCGGTTCGAGCTTGCCAACCGGCGTGAACGAGCCGGTGCGACCGACCTGGATCTCGATGTCGCGCAGTACCGTCATGGCACGCTCGGCCGGAAACTTGTGCGCAATGCCCCAGCGCGGCGTGCGCGACACGAAGCCGAGCCGTTCCTGCCAGTCGATGCGGTCGACCTTGTAAACGACGCCGTCGATGTCGTAGTCGAGCTCGGCACGCTGCTCTTCGATTGAATGATGAAACGCGAGCAGCTCCTCGACGGAGTGACAGAGCCTCGTCAGCGGATTGGTCTTGAAGCCGCAGCGCTCGAACCAGTGGATCATGCCGCTCTGCGTGCCTTCCGGCATCGCGCTCATCTGCCCCCACGCATAGGCGAAGAAGCCAAGCGGGCGCGAGGCGGTGATGCCGGGATCCTTTTGCCGCAAGGAGCCTGCTGCCGAGTTGCGCGGATTGGCGAAGATGGTGTCGCCGGCCGCCTTCTGCCGCTCGTTGAGCGCCAGGAACGCCTTCTTGGTCATGTAGACCTCGCCCCGCACCTCGCAGATGTCGGGAACGTTGCGGCCTTTGAGCGTCTTCGGCACGTCCTCGAGCGTACGGATGTTGGCGGTGACGTCCTCGCCCTCCGCGCCGTCGCCACGCGTCGCCGCGGTGACGAGTTCGCCACCCTCATAGCGTAGCGACATCGAGAGCCCGTCGATCTTGGGCTCGGCGGAGAAATCGATCCGGTCGTCGGCAAGCTTCAGGAAGCGCGCGATTCGCCCAACGAAATCGCGCACGTCTCCTTCCGCAAAGGCGTTGTCGAGGGACAGCATCGGCACTGCGTGCCGGACCTTCTTGAAGCGCCCGGACGGCGCCGCGCCGATCTTCTGCGACGGCGACTCCGCACTCACGAATTCGGGGAAGCGCTTCTCGATCGCGTTGAAGCGTTGGCGCAGGGCGTCATATTCGGCATCGGTTATCGTCGGTGCGTCGTCCTGGTAGTAGCGTTTGTCGTGCCCCTCGAGTTCGAGGGCAAGCCGCATATGCTCGACCTTGGCCTGTGCCTTAGTGAGATCGGCGACGTCGGGAAGCGTCTTCGCTTTGGATTTTGCTGCTCTTGCCATTGTGCTTGGATACGACGGAGCGGGCGGGACGGTAAAGGCGGTTACAGTTTCGTGCCCCGGACGCACCGCAGCGCTTCTTCAGCGGTGCGCTGCAGAGCCGGGGCCCATGTGGCAGCGCTCTGGGTCCCGGGTCGCGCTACGCGGGTCCGGGACGCGAGAATTAAGCCGTTGCGGCCCTCAGCAAGCGTTCCGCCGCCGCCCTCGCCTCCGCGGTGATCTCCGCCCCCGCCAGCATGCGCGCGATCTCCTCGCGGCGGTGGTCGGCGGCAAGCGCATTGACGCGGGTGGCGACGCGCTTGCCCTTGTCGAGGGCGTCCTTGGAAATCAGGAGATGCTGATCGGCGCGGGCGGCAACCTGCGGGGCGTGGGTCACGGCCATCACCTGCACCTGGCCGGCAAGCCGCGCGAGACGCGCGCCGATGGCGTCAGCCACCGCGCCGCCAACGCCGGTGTCGATTTCGTCGAACACCAGGGTCGGCGCCGAGCCACGGTCGGACAGCACGACCTTCAGCGCGAGAAGGAAGCGCGACAGCTCGCCGCCGGAGGCGACCTTCATCATCGGCCCTGGCTTGGTGCCCGGATTGGTCTGCACCCAGAACTCGACGCGATCGAAACCCTGCGGCCCTGGAGCGCGCTCATCGGTCTCGACCTGGGTCATGAATTTCGCGCGTTCGAGCTTGAGCGGGGCAAGCTCGGCGTTGACGGCCTTGTTGAGCTTCTCCGCCGATTTCTGCCGCGCAGCCGACAGCTTCTTTGCAGCAGCAGCGTACCGCGCGTCGGCCTCGATCGCGGCCTGCTCGAGCTTCTTCAACTGTTCGGCGCCGGCATCGATCAGCCGGACGTCGGCCGCATATTTCGCGGCGAGCGCCGCCAGACCGTCGACTGGTGTCGAATATTTGCGCGAGGCGGCACGCAGCGCGAACAGCCGTTCCTCGATACGTTCGAGCTCCGAGGGGTCGAAATCGGTGGCGGCGAGCGCGGCCTGGAGATGCTGGTCGGCTTCCTCCAACGAATTGATCGCGGCGTCGATCGCCTTCACCGCGGGCTCGACCAGCGCCGGCGAATTGACGCCGCGGCGCTCCAGCCTGCGCACGGCAGCCGCAAGAGCCGCGACCGGCGAATTGTGACCGCCGACGATCTCCTGCGCCTCGCGCAGATCGGAGGCGATCTTCTCGCCCTGCATCATGGTGGTGCGGCGGGAGGCCAGCGCCGTCTCCTCGCCGTCCTTCGGCGCGAGCTGCTTCAATTCATCCGAGGCATGGCGCAAATAATCCGCCTCGCGCGCGGCGCGCTCCATGCCGGCGCGATGCTCCTCCAGCGCCGTATTTGCCGTGCGGCGCGCGTCCCACAGCGATTCGACAGCGGTGACATCCTTCTCCAGCCCGGCAAACGCATCGAGCAGGCGGCGGTGCGTGGAGGCATCGACCAGCGCGCGCTCGTCATGCTGGCCGTGGATCTCGACCAGCGCAGCGCCGACAGCCTTGAGGGTCTGCACGCTGATCGACTGGTCGTTGATGAAGGCACGAGTGCGGCCGTCGGCGAACTGCACGCGGCGCAGGATCATCTCGCCGGTGTCGTCGAGCCCGTTCTCGGCGAGGATCTTCGTCGCGGGATGGGCCTTGGGCACGTCGAACACGGCCGTGACCTGCCCCTGCTCCGCGCCGTGCCGCACGAGGCCGGCATCGCCGCGGCCGCCGAGCGCCAGCGCAAAGGCATCGAGCAGGATGGATTTTCCCGCGCCGGTCTCGCCGGTCAAAACCGCAAGGCCGGTCGCGAATTCGATATCGAGCCGTTCGATCAGGACGATGTCACGGATCGACAGACGCGCCAGCATGGAACCCCAAATTTCCTAGCCGCCGAGGCCCATCTTCTTGAAGGTCCTGCTGATCCAGGACCCCTGATTCTCGCTCGGCTCGAGACCGCCGGATTTTACAAGATTATAGGCGTCCTTGTACCAGCGGCTGTCAGGAAAATTGTGCCCGAGCACAGCGGCCGCGGTCTGCGCCTCGCCGACGATGCCGATCGCCATATAGGCCTCGGTCAGGCGGTAGAGCGCCTCCTCGACGTGACGCGTGGTCTGGTACTGCGTGACCACGGTCTTGTAGCGGTTGATCGCGGCCGTGAAGTCGCGCTTCTGCGCGTAATAGCGGCCGACGGCCATCTCCTTGCCGGCGAGCTGGTCGCGCCCGCCCTCGATCTTGGCCTTGGCGCTGGTCGCGTATTCAGAGTTCGGATATTTGCGCACCACCTCTTCGAGCGAGGCGATCGCCTTCTCGGTACGGGTCTGGTCGCGGCTGACGTCGGGGATCTGGTCGTAATGGGAGGCCGCGATCAGATATTGCGCGTAGGCCGCATCCGGGCTGCCGGGATGCAGGGTGACGTAGCGGCTCGCAGAGCCGATGCAGCTGTCATAGTCGCCGGCCTGGTAGGACGCGTAAGCCGACATCAGAAGCGACTTGCGGGCCAGATCGGAATAGGGGTGCTGTCGGTCGACCTCCTCGAACTTCTTGTTCGCCGCCTTGATGTCCTTCTTCTCGTTCATGAGGTACAGGCCCTCATTGTAGAGCTTGTCGGCCGGCTCCTCGACGAAGGTGTCGTCCTTGGCGGTGAACTTGTCCCACAGCTCGCCCGCGCCGCAGCCGCCGAGCGGCAGCGCGAGCGCGAGGAACGCGGCAGCCTGCAGCAATCGTCGCGCCGAGGGCGCGAGCGAAGCCGTGAATGATTCGCGCGTCATACGCTGTGCTGACATGAATTTAAGACCTGACGTCCTGTGATGCGCTGCCCGCCATGCCATGACCCCGCCATGGCCGCGAAATCCGCTAGTTTTGCCCGTGCCTTGGCGCCCTGCCATGCGACCAAGCCGGTGGACCTAAAAAACGATCGTCAACGTCCCGGATAGGCAGGCATTTCGCCCGGATTAAGGCGACGGTGTGCCGATGCTAGTCGATCATGGTTACCAGGAAATGCGCAGGTCAGCCAAAGCAGCCGGAATCGGCCGTTCAGGACACGTCCGGCCCGTAGGCGGCGGCAATCCGGCCACCCACGATACCGCTGCCGACCTCGACCACGGGACGCGGGGTGCGGCGAGCCGTCTCACCTTCGACCACCCGCCAGGCTGTCCGATCGGCAAGCAGCGCGGTCAGGACGGCGTGGTTGAGCTTATGGCCGCCGCGGACCGAGCGATAGGCGCCGAGCAGCGGCAGGCCGGCCAGCGCCAGATCCCCCACCACGTCCAGCACCTTGTGGCGCACGCATTCGTCGGCGTAGCGCAGGCCTTCGGTATTCAGCAGCCGCTCATCGTCGAACACCACGGTATTCTCGAAGGAGGCGCCCCGCGCGAAACCTGCGCTCCAGAGACGCGCCTGATCGCACATCAGGCCGAAGGTGCGTGCCCGCGCGATCTCGCGGCGGAAACGCTCCGGGCTGAGCTCAAACGTGTAGGCCTGCCGGCCGATCACGGGATTGGCGAAATTGATCTCGACCTCGGCGCGGAAGCCGTTGGCGTAAGGCCGCAGCTCGCCGAAGGAATCGCCGATCGCAACCGAGACCGGCTTTAAAATCTGGATGAACCGGCGCTGCGCCGGCTGGCTGACGATACCGGCTTGGTCGATCGCCGCGACGAACGCCGCCGCGCTGCCGTCCATGATCGGTACTTCCGGACCGTCGATCTCGATGGTGGCGTTGTCCACACCCATGCCACGCAGTGCAGCAAGCACGTGCTCGGCTGTTGACACCAGCGCACCGTCGCTGTCGCCGAGCACGGTCGCGAAATCGGTCGCGATGACCTGCTCGGCAGTGGCGTGCACTTCGCGGTCGCAACCTTCGAGGCCGGTGCGGACAAAAACCAGGCCTGCATCGACAGGTGCAGGCCCCAAGGTCAGCGTGACGGGGAGACCGGAATGAACGCCGACGCCAACCACTGTGGCCTGCGCGCGGAGCGTTGTTTGCCGGCTAAATTTCATCAGGAACTGCCCACCCTACGACCTACTGCGACTTATACTGGACCGAACTGGCCGTCTGAGGCACCAGCTCGAATCTCGTATCCCCAAGTCACGCGCAAACCATAGTCACTGACCCAAACAAGCCAACTCACGCTTTTTTACCAATTGTTACCCCAACTCTGCCGCATTCGAGCGAGGCGTGAACCAATTTGGGCCACGTTTGGAGCCGGTTCCGGCAACTTTACTCCACCACGAAATACATAATTAATCATTTAGAATCAGTTGGTTGCGATCGCAACCCGAGATTCGGCGGACCAAATACAAAGGTCCCGGCAAACATTTCGCCGGGACCTTTTTCGTCGCCTTGATTGTAACAATCCTCACGTCGCCTGCCGGCGCAGGAAAGCCGGGATATCAAGATGGTCGTCTCCCTGTGGCGCCGGTGCAACAGGCGCAGGGCGGCCATGGACGTCCAAACCTTGCGGTGCGGGCCGTCGAGCATACTCGGATACCGGTTCGCTGCCTGCGATCTGCTGGGCTACACTGCGCTGCGGTTTGCGGTCGGGCAGCGGCGGCATCGCGGGACCTGCGCTGCGGGCGACAACCGGCGGCTCGCTCTCCTCGTCGCGACGGCCGAGGCCGACATTGGCAAGGCGCTGCAATAGCGACAGACGGGTCTTCTGGGTCGGCTCGTCCTCGGTCTCGCGGCCTTGGCGAATCTCGGCCTGGGCCGGCATCGGCAGGTCCTCGAGGCGCGGCATCCGGGGCGCACGCACAGGCGGACGTTCGGCCTGCGGCGGGATGAAGGTTTCCGGGGTCATCGGCTCCTGCATCGCGACGGGTGCTGCTTCCGGCTCGGGGAACAGTGAGGGCTTTTGCGCGATCGGGCGCACGGTGACATCGCCATAGGTCTGGGGCGCCGGGGCCTGCGGCACTTCAGGAGCCACAGCGGCGGCAATCGCAGCCAGCGCAGCACGCTCGACATTGGGACGTGGCGCCATCGGGGCGGCAGCGACCGGTGCGGCCGCCGCCGGCGGGATCTGCGCTTCCAGCCTCTGGGCGCGCTCGGCGAGCCGCTGATTGTCCGCGCGCAGCCGCGCGGTGAGATCGGCGAGCCGGGTTTCAGCCACGGCAGCGGGTGCCTGCGGGGCGGCAACGGCGACGGCCGGTGCGCTCGAGGCCAGGCTGTTGCGGGCGATCGCCGCCTGCTCGATACCGGTGGCGACGACCGAGACGCGGATCAGGCCGTCGAGGGCTTCGTCGAAGGTGGCGCCGACGATGATGTTGGCGTCCTGGTCGACCTCCTCGCGGATGCGGGTCGCGGCTTCGTCGACCTCGAACAAAGTGAGGTCCTTGCCGCCGGTGATCGAGATCAGCAGGCCCTTGGCACCCTTCATCGAGGAATCGTCGATCAGAGGATTGGCGATCGCAGCTTCAGCGGCGGTCAGCGCACGCTTGTCGCCGGAGGCTTCGCCCGTACCCATCATCGCCTTGCCCATCTCACGCATTACGGCGCGGACGTCGGCGAAGTCGAGGTTGATCAGACCTTCCTTCACCATCAGGTCGGTGATGCAGGCAACGCCCGAATAAAGCACCTGGTCGGCCATCGCGAAGGCGTCGGCGAAGGTGGTTTTCTCGTTGGCGACCCGGAACAGGTTCTGGTTCGGAATGATCAGGAGCGTATCGACGACCTTGTGCAGCTCGTTGATGCCGGCTTCAGCGGTGCGCATGCGGCGGCCGCCTTCGAAGTGGAAAGGCTTGGTCACCACGCCGACGGTGAGGATGCCCATGTCGCGCGCTGTCTTGGCGATCACCGGAGCTGCACCGGTGCCGGTGCCGCCGCCCATGCCGGCGGTGACGAACACCATGTTGGCGCCCGAGAGATGGTCGCGGAGCTCGTCGATCACCTCTTCCGCGGCGGCCGCGCCGACGTTGGGCTGCGAACCAGCGCCCAACCCCTGCGTCACCTGCGTACCCATCTGCACGATGCGCTGCGCCTTCGACATCGTCAGCGCCTGCGCGTCGGTATTGGCGACCACGAAGTCGACGCCCTGAAGGCCCGCCGTGATCATGTTGTTGACGGCGTTTCCGCCGGCGCCGCCGACGCCAAATACGGTGATCCGCGGCTTCAGTTCGTGAATATCAGGAACGTTGATACTGATGGTCATGGTTGCCTCTCGATCACGCGCGCGTGGGTTCGCCCCGGCCGGCGGCCGCGGGAGTTGGTGAAAATCCGGGAACGTGGAAACGAGTCATCAGAAGCCCTCGCGAAGCCATCGTCCGACCTTTCCGAAATAACCGCCGGTCCCTGTCTTGATCTGCCGCGTATGCCGCGGTTCGACATGTTCAAGGTGAACATATTGCGGGTAGACCAGGAGCCCGGCGGGCACCGCGAAGGCGGCGTTCTTCGCCTCATTGGGCAGCCGGCCGAAGCCGAGCGGTCGGCCGATCCGCACGGGACGGCCGATAATTTGCGTGCCGAGCTCGACGAGCCCGGTGAGCTGCGATGCACCGCCGCTGAGAACGACGCGGCCATTCGGCTCGGCCGCGAAGGGCGATTCCTTCAGCTTGTCGCGGACCATCTCGAAGATTTCCTCGGCCCGGTGCTTGACGATGTTGGCAATGGTCGCGCGGGAGACGATCTGCGGCAGATCCTGTTCGTCGCCTGCGGTCGGCACCGACATCAGCTCGCGCGAGTCCGATCCGCCGGTGATGACCGTGCCGTAAAGCGTCTTGATGCGCTCGGCGTCGGCGATGGTGGCCGACAGTCCGCGCGCCAGGTCCATCGTGATGTGATGGCCGCCGACCGCAAAGCCTGCCGCATGTACGAAGCGTCCGCCGGAATAGACGGCGATGGTCGTGGTGCCCGCACCCATCTCGACGACGGCGGCGCCGAGATCGGCCTCGTCGTCGGTCAGCACGGAAAGGCCGGCGACATAGGGGCTCGCCGCCATGGCTTCGACGTTGATGTGGCAGCGTTCAACTGCGAGCATCAGGTTGCGCGCCACGGTGGCGTCGCAGGTGACCACGTTCATGTCGACGCCGAACTGCCGCGCGACCATGCCGCGAGCATCTCGGATGCCCTTGACGCCATCGAGAGTATAGCCGACGGGGAGCGCGTGCAGCACGGTGCGGCCCGCGCCGGTGGCGTGGCGCATGCCGGTGGAGGTGACGCGACTGACGTCGGCCGGCGTGACCGCGCCGCCGCGGATGTCGGCGGCGGCTTCCACCATATGCCCGGCGAGCCTGCCGCCGGAGACCGACAGCAGCACGGATTCGACCCGCACCTTGGCCATCTTCTCCGCAAGCCCGACGGCCTGGCGCACCGCCTGCTCGCATTCGCCGAGATCGATCACCGCGCCGGCCTTCATGCCACGCGCCTGGATCTGGCTGTACCCGGTCAATTCCACTGCATGGGTGCGGCCGCGCAGGGCCTCGCTCGGCGCAGACGGCTTCAACCGTGCGATCATGCAGGCGATCTTGCTGGTGCCGATGTCGAGACAAGCGACGAGCCCGGCGCGCTTATGCGGCATCGGGCGGGTCTTCGGCGTCTGGGTGCGATCGAGACCGGTCATGCGGAATCACCGGCCTTCTTCTTGGACTTCTTGTCCTTGAACAACTCTTCGCGCGCCTTCGCGGCGTCGTCGGAGAGCTGCACCACGAGACGATCGGGCAGACGCATGTCGACGGCGACGATGTCCTTGGAGAACAGCTTCTCCTCCTTGTCGAGCTTGGACAGGGCGGCAAGCGCATTGCCGACGTCCTGCTCGGGCAGCCGCACGTCAAGGCCGTCCTTCAACCGCAGATTCCAGCGGCGCTCGCCGATGAAGATCGCCGCCTTGGTCACCGACTGCACCTGCGGATAGCGTGCGAGCAGCGCGAGGAAATCGCGCGCCTGGGTGGCAGCGCCCTTGCCGACCACGAGCGGCAGAGTCAGGAAGCGGCGCGAAACGTAGGGCTCGAGCACGGCGCCGTCGTCGGCGATCACGGAGAGCCGGCCAGCTTCCTGCCACAGCGCGAACGCCTTGCGCTCGGTGAGGTCGATCTGGAGCTGGCCCGGGTAGAGCTTCAGCACGGTCGCGTCCGCGATCCAGGGATTGGCCTTGAGCTTGTCGCGCAGGCCGTCGGCATCGAGGAACAGCAGCGAGGAGCGGCCGCTGACGCCGCCGATGGCAAGGATCTCGTCCTGGCTGAGCTGCTTGCGGCCATTGATGACGACGGACGTGATGCGGAAGCCAGCGGAATTGGCCAGCGCATTGCGGGCATCGCTGACAGCGGCGATGAAATCCTGGAGATGGCCGCCCTTGACGATGCCGAGGCCGGTCGCGCCTGCGAGCAGGATGACGGTCAGGCTGATCCCGACCCGGCGCGGCAGGAAGCGCTCGACCAGCGCGACGATGCGCGGCGTCGGCTCGCGCTCCGGAACGGCCTTGGCGCGGGCGCGCTTTTCCTGGAGCTTCTCTTCGCGCTTCTGCTCGACCCACTCGCGCAAGAGCACGACCGCTCCGATAGCGGCCGCCTTCAGGTCAGTTTGGGGCCTCAGCGATCGAAGTAGTGACCGGGTGAGGCTGCCTGCACCATCCATTGCACGAGCTCGTCAACAGTTAGCCCGCGGAAAATTCGCGGGTTCTGGCGCCCATGACGTCTCGGACCGGCCGGCCGGGTGGTCTTCAGCAGAAGAAGCCTCTCCCCTTCAAAGCGTTGGCCGGAGACGGGAACACCCGCGACAGCCCACGCGCCGGCAGCCAAATCGCCATATGCGCCGCCAGCGTTAACCTTCGGACTTCCTGGTAAACAAAAGGTAAAGGTCGTTAACGACCGGAGCTTTTTGCCTCGTCTTGTGAGGCATTTATGCCGCTATCCCCGGCATTTTATCGATTTTTGGGTTCCAAAACGGGCGGTTTCGCCCGACCGGCCGTTAACCAACCCTAATTATTTCCGCACGCGCCGTTCGGCGAGTTCGACCAGGTCACGCAGGAAATCGGCGAACTCGATGCCCTGCGCCTTCAGCGCCTTGGGATAGAGCGAGGACTTGGTGAGACCTGGCAGGGTGTTGGTCTCGAGATAGACCAGGCCCTTGTCCGACACGATGAAATCCGAACGCGAATAGCCGGTGCAGGACATCGCCCGGTGCGCCCGCATCGCCTGGTCCATCAGCGCAGCGGTGACGTCAGGTGAAAAGCGGCCGGGGCAGATCTCCTGGGTCGACTTCAAGAGATATTTTGCGGCGTAATCGAAATTGCCCTCGCCCGGGATGATCTCGATCGGCGGCAGCGACATCATCGAGCCGTCCGGCCGCTCCAGGACGCCGCAGGTTGCTTCGATCCCGGCGATATAGGGTTCGATGACGTATTCTTCATGCTTGGCAGCATTGCGGACAGCGACAATATCCTGCTTGGCGTTGACGAATATCAGACCGTAACTCGATCCATCGCGCGCTGGCTTTGCAATCAGCCTGCCGTATTCGGCAAAGGCCTCGTCGATATCTTCCAACGCGATGCCGTTTGGCGGCGTCACGCCGCCGAGCGCGGCAAACTGTTTGGCGGCGATCTTGTCGAAGGCGAGATGCGAGGAAGCCGAGCCCGAACCGGTGAAAGCCACGCCGCGCGATTCGCACATCACCTGCAATTCGCCGTTCTCGGCACGGCCGCCATGGAGCGCGAGCACCAGCACACGATCCTCGGCCTTGGCCCGGTCCAGCGCCTGCTCCAGTGGAATGCCGCGGGTGCCCGGATTGAACTCAACCTCGAAGGGACGAGCGTGTTCGACGAGCTGCTTGGACTGGACGACATGCACATTGTCCTGGACATCCCAGAACCAGAGATCGGCTTCGGGCAAGGCCTGCTGCAGGGCCTGCGCGCTTGCGACCGAGACCAGACGCTCCCTGTTGGAGCCGCCGAAGAGAATGGTGATGCGCATTTTTGATTCGCTACCTTTCCACCTTCGTCATTCCGTGATGCGCCGTTAGGCGTAGGCCCGGAATCCATAACCCCGGCTGGTGGTTATGGATTCCGGGCTCGCGACTTCGGCGCGCCCCGGAAAGACAGCTACGCTGGAACCCCGATCCTTTTGATTTCCCAGTGTAGCTCGATTCCCGAGTTCGCCTTCACGCGTTCGCGCACGGTCTCGCCCAGTGTCTCGATGTCGTGGCCGGTCGCATCGCCCGTGTTGATCAGGAAGTTGCAGTGCATCTCCGACACCTGCGCGCCGCCGACACGCAGGCCGCGGCAGCCGGCGGCGTCGATCAGCTTCCAGGCAGAGTGACCGGGTGGATTCTTGAAGGTCGAGCCGCCGGTCTTTTCGCGAATCGGCTGCGCCGTCTCCCGATGGTTCTGCACCTCCGCCATGCGGGCGCGGATCGCGTCCGCATCCTTGATGACGCCGCGAAAGCGCGCCGAAGTGAAGATGATCGAGGGATCGACACCGCTGTTGCGGTAGACGAACTTCATGTCGGCATTGGAGAAGATGTGCTTCGTGCCGTCGCGACCGATGCCGGTCGCCTCGCTCAGCACGTCCTTGGTCTCACCGCCATTGGCTCCCGCATTCATGCGCAGCGCGCCGCCGATCGTGCCGGGAATGCCGTAGAAGAACTCGAGCCCACCGATATCAGCGTTGGCCGCCACTTCCGCAACACGCTTGTCGAGCGCGGCAGCCCCTGCTGCGACGATGTCGCCGCTCGCACGCGCATCGCCAAAGGCGCGCGGCGCAAGGCGGATCACGACGCCCGACATGCCGCCATCGCGCACGATCAGGTTGGAGCCGACGCCGACGACGTAGACCGGAACGTCGGTTGAGAGATGCGCCAGGAAATAAGCGAGATCGTCTTCATCGGCCGGCGTGAACAAGATCTGCGCCGGACCACCGACGCGAAACCAGGTGAGCTCTGCCAGCGACTGGTTCGCCAGGAGCCGCCCGCGCAGCTCAGGCATCGCGGTTTTCAGCTCGGGTGTGATGTCGGGGAAAGTCATGCGACTGCTCACCCCAGCGCCTTCAATTCGCCGGGCAGCGCGTACGCCCATTGCGTGATGTTGCCGGCGCCCAGGCACACGACGAGATCGCCTGACTTCGCCACGCCCTTGACGATGCCGGCGAGATCCGAGGATGCCGGCAGCGGAATCACCTGGCGGTGGCCGTGGGCGCGCAGCCCGGCGACGAAATGATCGCGATCGATGCCTTCGATCGGCGCCTCGCCGGCGGGATAGACCTCGGCGACGATCACCGCATCCGCATCGTTGAAGCAGGTACAAAATTCCTCGAACAGCGATTGCAGGCGGGTGAAGCGATGCGGCTGCACCACGGCGAGGATCTTGCCATTGGTGGATTCGCGCGCCGCCTTCAGCACGGCAGCGATCTCGACGGGATGGTGACCGTAATCGTCGATCACCGTGATGCCGTTCCACTCGCCGGTCTTGGTGAAGCGGCGCTTCACGCCGCCGAAGGTGGCCATCGCCTTGCGGATCGCCTCGTCAGAGACGCCGAGCTCATGCGCTACCGCGATCGCGGCGGTGGCGTTGGAGGCGTTGTGACGTCCCGGCATCGGCAGCATGAGATCAGCGATCTCATGCACGGCACCGGTTTTTCGATCGCGGATCGCGACCTTGAATTTCGATCCACCGCCCATCGGCGTGAGATCGAGGAGCCGCGCATCGGCCTGCGGGTTCTCGCCATAGGTGATGATGCGGCGATCCTCGATCTTGCCGACCAGGCTCTGCACGGTCGGGTGATCGATGCACATCACGGCAAAGCCGTAGAACGGCAGGTTCTCGACGAAGTTGCGGAACGCATCCTGCACGGCTTCGAACGTCTTGAAGTGATCGAGATGCTCGGGGTCGACATTGGTGACGATCGCGACATCCGTCGGCAGCTTCAAAAAGGTGCCGTCGCTCTCGTCGGCTTCCACCACCATCCATTCGCCGGCACCCAAGCGTGCATTCGAGCCATAGGCGTTGATGATGCCACCGTTGATCACGGTCGGATCGAGGCCGCCGGCATCGAGGAGTGTCGCGACCATCGTCGTCGTCGTGGTCTTGCCGTGGGTGCCGGCGATCGCGACGCAGCTCTTCAGCCGCATCAATTCGGCCAGCATCTCGGCACGGCGCACCACGGGAATGCGCTGCGCGCGCGCCGCCATCAATTCCGGATTGTCGCGCTTGATCGCAGACGACACCACGACGACGTCGGCGCCATCGACATTCTCGGCCTTGTGGCCAACCGAGACCCTTGCGCCCTTCTTGCGCAGCCGGTCGAGATTGTAATTGTCAGAGGCGTCGGAGCCCTGCACGGTGTAGCCGAGATTGACCAGCACCTCGGCGATGCCGCTCATGCCGATGCCGCCGATCCCGACGAAGTGGATGGGTCCGATCCCACGCGGCAGTCTCATGTTGTCTCCTCGACGTCACCGTCCGCCTTGTGCGCTCTTGCGCACTGGGGCGGGACGATCCAGTACTCCGCGAAGCCTGAGATTCAAATCGGCCCGCGCCGGTTACTGGATGCCCCGCTTTCGCGGGGCATGACAAGGGGCATTTTTGGTCATTCCGGGGCGGAACTGGCGTCAGAGTCCCGCCACTTTGACCACCAGATCGGCCAGCCGCTCGGCGGCATCGAGCCGGCCGGCGCCGCGGGCAGCCTCGGCCATGGCGGCAAGGCGGGCAGGCTCGGCAGCGAAAGCAGAGATCTCGCCAGCCAGCCGATCCGAGGTGAACTCGGTCTGCGGGATACGCAAGCCGCCGTTCACCTGGGCGAGCACGCCGGCATTGGCGAACTGGTCCTGGTCGATCGAGCCGGGCAGCGGCACCAGGATCGAGGGCCGTCCGATCGCGGCGAGCTCGGCGACCGTGCCAGCGCCGGAGCGCGACACCACCAGATGATTGGAGGCAAGCCGCGCCGGCAAATCCGTGAAGAACGGCGCGAGCTCGGCATTGATCTTGAGCTTGTCGTAGACCGCGCGCACCCGCGTCATGTCCTCATCGCGGACCTGCTGGGTGAGGATCAGCCGGCTCCAGATCGCAGGCGCGAGCTGCTCGATCGCGCCCGGCACGATATCGGCCATGATGCGCGCGCCCTGGCTGCCGCCAACGACGAGCAGGCGAAGCGGCCCGTTCGGCTCCGGCGGGGCGTACTTCACCGCGGCGGCTGCGAGGATCGCCGGGCGCATCGGCGTGCCGACCGTCGTGGTCTTCGGCGCTAGCGCGGGATCGCGTTCGAGCACACCTGGCAAGGACGTCGCGATCGCGCGGACATAACGGGCCAGGAAGCGGTTGGCGCGGCCGAGCACCGCGTTGGCATCGTGGATGATACCCGGCACGCCGGCGAGTTTTGCGGCGATCAAGGGCGGCAGCGTCGGATAGCCGCCGAAACCGACGACCGCGACCGGCTTCAATCGGCGCATCAGACTGAAGGCCGATAGCGTGCCGGTGGCAAGCGTGAGGCCGGCATGGGCAAGCTGAATTGGATTGCGGCCACGTGCGGTCTCGCTTGCCACGACGTCGATCATGTCCTTGCTGAACAGCCCGCTATAGCGGAGCGCCCTCGCGTCCGTGACGAGCCGCACACGAAATCCGCGCCGGACCAGCTCGACACCGAGCGCCTCGGCCGGAAACAGATGACCGCCGGTGCCGCCCGCGGCGAGAAGAATCAAGGGGGAAGTGTCCATGATGGAGGGTTTTACAGGCAGTCAGCCTTCATTGCGAGGCAGGCAACGAGGATGGTTCTCATGCCTCGGGCGCAGCGCAGCGCGCGTTTTGCACGGCGTGTTGCGTTGCTGAACCGGGGCCCATCCTTGCGACGATCTGGGCCCCGGATCTGCGCTTCGCTTGTCCGGGGCACGAGAGCAACTCACGCGTAGCTGCGCATCGCCTCGGCGTGGCCGATCGACTCGACCTCGGTGCGGGGGCGCAGCCGCGTCAATGCCAGCATCATGCCGACGCCATAGGCGAGTGTCACGATGGAGGAGCCGCCATAGGAGATGAAGGGCAGCGTCATGCCCTTGGCCGGGATGAGCTGGAGATTGACCGACATGTTGATCGCGGCCTGCACACCGAACAGGATGGCAAGGCCGGAGGCCGCGAAGCGCGAGAACATATCCTCATTGGCATAGGCGCGCGACAGCGTGCGGATGACGATGAAGGCGAACAGCGCCACCATCGCAAGGCACAGAATGATGCCAAACTCTTCGGCGGCGACCGCGAACACGAAGTCGGTGTGGCTGTCCGGCAGGCTGCGCTTGGCGATGCCCTCGCCCGGCCCCAGGCCGAACCAGCCGCCGTTGTAGAAGGCTTCCATCGCGGTATCGACCTGGAAGGTATCGCCGGAAGCCGGATTCATGAAGCGCTTGATGCGACCTGCAACGTGCGGAACGAAGAGATAGGCGGTGAACAGGCCGACGCCGGCCGCGCCGGCGAGCCCGAACACCCAGATCATCCGCATGCCGGCGATGAAGAACAGCGCGCCCCAGACCATCAGGATCAGCATGGTCTGACCAAAATCGGGCTCCATGATGAGAAGCGAGACCAGCATCAACAGCAGCACCAACGCCATCGAGGTCGCGGGCATCTCCGGCCGCTTGGTCGATTCCGCGAACAGCCAGGCAGCGATGACGACGAAGGACGGCTTTGCGGCCTCGGAGGCCTGGATGTTGACGCCGAGCAGCGTGATCCAGCGCCGCGAGCCCTTCACCTCGGGACCGATGGCGAGCGTCACCACGATCAGGATGATGCTGATCGCGAAGATGATCAGCGCGCTGCGGCGGATCGCGCGCGGCGACAGAAACGACACGCCGATCAGCACGATGAAGGACGGCAGCAGAAACATCACGTGCCGGCTGAAGAAGTGGAAGGGATCAAGCCCGATGCGGGTCGCAACCGGCGGGCTCGCCGCCAGCGACAGGATGACCCCGGTCAGCATCAGCGCCAGGATGACGCCGAGCAGCGGCTTATCGACGGTCCACCACCACTCGGAAAAGGGGGTGCGTTCTTCACGGGAGAGCATGGGCGGCCGACCTTGGGACAGAGATCAGCCCATTGGTCGCCGAGGTTGGTTTACGGGGGGTTAATGAAGTCGATCACTTTGGAGATAGCGCACAGCGCCTTCACAAATGCTCGCATGGCCCGGCTTGACCGGGCCAACGAGACGCCGCAGCCTATCCGTATCCATCGCCGCCTCTGGAATACTCGATCGCCCGCCTTCGCGGGCGATGACAGCAGAGAACGAGGGACCAGCGCGCCCTAGACCACCGGTTTCACATCGGGCAGCGCCTGGACCAGTTCGCGGAACCTGGCGCCGCGAATCTCGAAATTGCGGTACTGGTCGAAGGAGGCGCAGGCGGGCGAGAGCAGGACGACGGCTTCGCCGAGGCCGGAGGCTTCTGCGTCGCGCGCGGCGTGTTCCACTGCAACATCGAGCGTTTGACTGATCTCGTGGGCCACCTGCGTGCCGAGCGTGCCCGAAAACTCCTGCGCGGCCTCGCCGATCAGATAGGCCTTTCGGATGCGAGGGAAGAAGCTGGTCAAGCTGGTGATGCCGCCCATCTTCGGCTTGCCGCCCGCGATCCAGAAGATGTCGGCAAAGGACGACAGCGCGTGCGCGGCGGCATCCGCGTTGGTGCCCTTGGAGTCGTTGACGAACAGCACGTTGCCGCGGCGACCGACCTGCTCCATGCGATGCGCAAGGCCGGGGAAGCTGCGCAGGCCGTTCTGAAGCATGTCGAGGCTGATGCCCATGGCGAGCGCAGCGGCCGAGGCGCAGGCGGCGTTCTGCGCATTGTGCAGGCCGCGTAGCGAACCGATGCCGCCGAGCTTTGCAACTTCGCTGCGGGCACCGCCCGAAGCACGCACGATCGTGCCACGCTCGACATAGATGCCGTCGGCGACCGGATTCTTGACGGAGATGCGCACGACCTTCTTGCCGGCGCGGTCGAGGCGGTCAGCGATGTCGCGGCACCAGCCGTCGTCGACGCCGACGATCGAGGTGCCGCCCGCTTGCACGCCGGCGACGAGATGCTCCTTCACCTCGGCATAGTGCTGGATGGTGCCGTGGCGGTCGATGTGGTCCTCGCTGACGTTGAGCAAAATGCCGACGGAGGGATCGAGCGACGGCGTGAGGTCGATCTGATAGGACGACATCTCCACGACATGGACGCGGCCCATGCGCGGCGGCTCCAGCGACAGGATCGCGGTGCCGATATTGCCGCCCATCTGGCTGTCGTAGCCGGCAACCCTGGTCAGATGCGCGATCAGCGCGGTCGTGGTCGACTTGCCGTTGGTGCCGGTGATCGCGACGAACGGCGCGTTAGGCGCGTGGCGCCGCCGCTCGCGGCAGAACAGCTCGATGTCGCCGATCACCTCGATGCCGGCCTCGCGCGCTTTCAGCACGCTCCAGTGCGGCGCAGGGTGCGTGAGCGGCACGCCGGGCGCGAGCACCAGCGCCGAAAAGTTCGCCCATGACACGGTGCGCAGATCGGCGGTGATGAAACCGGCCTGCGCCGCCTTGGCGAGATTGTCGGCACCGTCGTCGCCGGCGATCACCTCGGCGCCGCCGGCTTTCAGGGCGCGACAGCTTGCGAGACCCGAGCCGCCGAGCCCGAACACCGCGACCGTCTTGCCCGCATACGATGTGACCGGGATCATCGATCGATCACCGCAGCTTCAGCGTGGAGAGGCCGGCGAGCGCCAGCATCACCGAGATGATCCAGAAGCGGATCACGATCTGCGGTTCGGTCCAGCCGAGCTGCTCGAAATGGTGATGAATCGGCGCCATCCTGAAGATGCGTTTTCCCGTCAGCTTGAACGAGACGACCTGCACGATCACCGAGACCGCCTCCAGCACGAAAAGGCCGCCGATCACGGCGAGCACGATCTCGTGCTTCACCGCAACGGCGATCGAGCCGAGCATGCCGCCGAGCGCGAGCGAGCCGGTGTCGCCCATGAAGATCGATGCCGGCGGCGCATTGAACCAGAGGAAGCCGAGGCCTGCTCCCAGCAGCGCTCCGCAGAGCACGGCGAGCTCGCCGGTGCCGGCGACATACTTGATCTGGAGGTAATCGGCGAACACGGCGTTACCGGCGAGATAAGCGATCATGGCAAAGCTTGCAGTCGCGATCATCACCGGCACGATGGCGAGGCCATCGAGGCCGTCGGTGAGGTTCACCGCATTGCCGGCGCCGACGATGACGAACGCGCCGAAGATCACGAAGAACCAGCCGAAATGGAGCACGACATCCTTGAAGAAGGGAATCGCGAGCGCGGTGGAGGAGGGATCGCGGTTGAGGCGCACCAGCGCGTAACAGGCAACCAGCGCGATGATCGCCTCGATCAGCAGGCGAAGCTTGCCGCCGAACCCACTCGTCGTCTGCTTGGTTACCTTGAGGTAATCGTCGTAGAAGCCGACGAAGCCGAAGCCGAGCGTCACCGCGAGCACGATCCAGACATAGGGATTGAGCGGGTTGGCCCACAGCACCGTGCCGACAGTAAGGCCGGACAGGATCATCAGCCCGCCCATGGTGGGCGTGCCCTTCTTGCTGAGATGCGATTGCGGGCCATCTTCCCGGATCGGCTGGCCTTTGCCCTGGCGGATGCGCAAATGATCGATGATCCAGGGCCCGAACAGGAACACGAACAACGCGCCGGTGACGACGGCGCCACCGGTGCGAAACGTGATGTAACGGAAGACGTTCAGCACGGTACGAAACGCGCCGAGGCTCGGAAACGTGTTGGAGAGCTCGATCAGCCAATAAAACATTCAGACAGTCCTATACCGCCTCTTCGCATGCGGCCTTGCCGGAAAGCGCTTTTGGCGCGTTCGCCGGCTTTCATCATGTGGTCGGGCGACCCTCAAAAAACCGGACGGCCGGGAATGGTGGGATCAGACACGGCGCTTCACGAGTTTACGCCTTTGCCTGCAAGGCGGCCACTAGCCCCGGCACAAACTTGTTGACCCAGAACATCTTTTTGCTGCCCTTGACAACCACGACATCGCCTGCCTTCAGCAGATCAGCGACATCTCGCGGGGCCAGCGTGGCGGGATCGTCATGCCAGCCAAGGCTCTTGGCCGGCGGCAGCTTCTGGTAGAGATGATGCATCAAGGGACCGACGCAGTAGACGCCGTCGATCCCATCGAGATGCTTTGCAAGGTTTACATGATAGGACGGCGCGTCAGTTCCCAGCTCGAGCATGTCGCCGATCACGGCGATGCGGCGACCAACGTTCATGTGGCGCGCCTTGAGGCTTTCCAGAGCCGCCGCCATGCTGGCCGGATTGCCGTTGAAGCTGTCGTCGATCACGGTGATGCCGCCCACGGTCTGCTCGACGCCGCGGCCGGTCATGATGCCGACGCCGTCGAGCCTTGAAGCGAGCGCAGCCGCATCGAGATGGGCCGCGTGAATCGAGGCCAGCGCGGCCAGCGCGTTGTGGACGCGGTGCGGCGCGCCGGGCGTGAGACTGAAATCGATCTCCTTGCCGCCGACTTGCGCCCTCACCTGCCAGCTTTCGCCCTGCGGCGTGTGCCCGAGCTCGCGGACCTCGGTGCCGTCGCCGAAGCGGATGACCTTGCCGCGCCATTCGGGTGCGGCGATATCGGCCGGCAGCACCAGCACGCCGTCGTTCGGCAGGCCGAGCGCGATGGAGAGCTTCTCGCGCCGGATCGCTTCGAGCGAGCCGAGCTTTTCCAGATGCACCGGCTGCACGTTGACGACCAGCGCCACCGTCGGCCGCGTCAGCTCGCTCAGCCGCGCGATCTCGCCGGTCTGGTTCATGCCCATCTCGACGACCCAGAGGCTCGCATCAGGCCTCGCATTGCACAGCGTCAGCGGCACGCCCCAGAAATTGTTGAAGCTGGACGGGTTCGCATAGGCGTTCGGATAGGCGGCGAGATATTCCTTGGTGCTGGTCTTGCCGGCGCTTCCCGTGAGCCCGATCACCGGCCCCTTGAAGCGCGCACGGGCCGCACGCGCGAGGCCCCAGAGGCCGTCGATCAGCGTGTCCTTGACGACGAGCTGCGGAATACGGATGCCCGCGATCTCGTGCGGCACGATCATCGCGACCGCGCCCGAAGCTTCCGCCTTGTCCGCAAACTCCCAGCCGTCGCGCGCGCTGGCGAAGGCCGAGATGAAGCCGCCGCTCGGCGTGCCGCTCAGCGCGACGAACAGGCTGCCCGGCTTCACCAGGCGGCTGTCCTGGGTGACGAAGTCGATGACTGTCTCCGGGAACGATCCCGCGATGCCCAGCGCTCGCGCCACCTCGGCAATCGTCCACAATGGCGCGCTCATGAAACCCTCGTGGCTAGTGCGGCGGCGACCGCCTCGTGATCGCTGAACGGCAGCACATCGCCGCCGATGATCTGCCCGGTCTCGTGGCCCTTGCCGGCAATCAGCAGCGCATCGCCCGGTTCGAGTTCATCGATTGCAGCGCGGATCGCCGCTGCGCGATCACCAATCTCCTTCGCGCCTTTTGCAGCGCCAAGGATCGCGGCGCGAATGGCTTGCGGATTTTCGCTGCGCGGATTGTCGTCCGTGATGATGACGCCGTCGGCATTCTCGGCCGCGATCGCCCCCATGATCGGTCGCTTGCCGGCATCGCGATCGCCGCCGGCGCCGAACACGACGATCAGCTTGCGCTTCGCATAGGGCCGCAGTGCCTGAAGTGCCTTGACCAGTGCGTCCGGTTTGTGCGCGTAGTCGACGAAGATCGGCGCGCCGTTGCGTTCGCCGACGAGTTCGAGCCGACCCTTGGCGCCTTCAAGACGTTCGAGGCTCGCAAACACGCCTTCCGGATCGCTGCCGGTGCCGATCGCAAGGCCCGCGGCGACCAGCGCGTTCTCGATCTGGAACGCGCCGACCAGCGGCAGCCTGATTGAATAGGCCTTTCCGCGGTGCTCGATTGCGAGCGCTTGGGAAAAGCCGTCGACCTTGGCATCGACGAGGCGAATGCCCTCGCCTGCCCCGTCGCCGCTGCGGCCGACTGCCATGACGCGCAAGCCGCGCGATCTTGCGGCCTCGATCGCATCGGTCGAACAATCATGATCGGCGGAGATCACGGCCGCGCCGCCCGGCGGGACCAGATCGCGGAACAGCCGCAGCTTCGCAGCAAGATAATGCGCGACGGTCGGATGATAATCCATGTGGTCGCGCGAAAGATTAGTGAAGCCGCCGGCCGCGATGCGCACGCCGTCGAGGCGGTATTGGTCGAGCCCGTGCGAGGACGCTTCGAACGCCAGATGAGTGACGCCATCACGCGCGATCTCATCGAGCTGCCGATGCAGCGCGATCGGATCGGGCGTCGTCAGCGAGCCATAGACCGTGCGCTTCGGCGAGACCAGGCCGATGGTCCCGATGCTGGCGGAGACGTGGCCGAGCCGCTCCCATATCTGCCGAGTAAACGCTGCGACCGAGGTCTTGCCGCTGGTGCCGGTCACCGCCGCGATGGTCGCGGGCTGCGCCGGAAAGAATCTTGCCGCGGCCAGAGCCAGCGCGCGGCGTGGATTGGAGACCGCGATGAACGGCACCTTGCAGGCATCCGGCGCATGGTCGCCGACGACGGCCGCCGCACCCGCCGCAACGGCAGTGTCGATGAACCGCGCCCCGTCGGTCTTGCTGCCCGCAAGCGCGAAGAAGAGATCACCTGATTTGACCACGCGGCTGTCGAGCGCGAGCCCCGTCACCTCAAGCGCGCCAGTCGCGTCGAGCGCCGCGGCAGCGGGCTCGATTGCGGCATCATTGCCCAGAAGATCCTGACCTAGGAGGTCGCGCAGTTTCATGGCTTTCCAGTCGAAATGCCAAGCCGGATCCAGGGGGAAACCCGACTCAGGGCAGCCTGGGTACGGCTTACTGGGTTGTCCTGGATGCTGCAAGAATAAGGCGGTCCGCAGGCGGCAGGTCGAACCGTGGCTCGATTCCGAGCAGCGGCGCGATACGGGCGATGACCTTGCCCGCGGTCGGGACGGCGTTCCAGCCGGACTGGATGAAGCCGTAGGTTTCCTTCAGCGGCTGCGGCTCGTCGAGCATGATCAGGAGCTGGTACTTCGGCTTGTCGGCCGGCAGGATCGCGGTGAACGCAGTCAGCACCTTCTTCTTGGCATAACGGCCGTTGACCACCTTTTCGGCGGTGCCGGTCTTGCCGCCGATGTAGTAACCGGGAACATTCGCCCTCTTGGCGGTGCCGATCTCTGCGTTCAGGCGCATCAGGAACCGCATCTTGTCCGACGTCTCGGGCTTGATCACGCGCTTTGCGATCGCCCGCGCTTCCTCTTCGGAGCGCTTGAGGAAGGTCGGCGGAATGAGAAGGCCGCCATTGGCGAGCGCGCTGACGCCCATCACCGCCTGCAACGGCGCCACCGCAATGCCGTGGCCGAACGCAATGGTAACGGTGTTCAATTCGCTCCAACGTCGCGGCAGGATCGGCGACGCGCTCTCGGGCAATTCCGTACGCAGCCGATCGAGCTGACCCATCTTGCGCAGGAACGCCTTGTGCGCCTCCACGCCCTGCGACAGAGCGATCCGCCCCGCGCCGACGTTGGAGGAGAAGGTGAACACTTCCTTCATGTTCAGGAAGCGACCCTTCGGCTCGTCGTCATGGATCGCAAATTTGCCGTAGTGCAGCGGCCCGCGTGCATCCCACAGCGAGTCGAGGCCGTACTTGCCGGTGTCGAGCGCCATCGCCAGCGTGAACGCCTTGAAGGTCGAGCCCATCTCGTAGACACCTGTTGTCAGGCGGTTGATGCGATCGGGATCGTGCACTTCCTTCGGGTTGTTCGGATCGAAGTCGGGCAATGACACCATGGCGATGATCTCGCCGGTGTTGACATTGGTCACGAGGCCGGAGGCCGCCTTGGCTTGAAACTTTTCCTTGGCTTTCAGCAGTTCGTCACGCAGCGCATGCTCGACGCGCAAATCCACCGACAGCTCGATCGGCTTTTGCAGACGATCGGTGGCAAAGCCCGCGCGGTGCAGGTCGGCGAGCCCGTTATTGTCGAGCCACTTCTCCATGCCGGCGATGCCCTGGTTGTCGATGTTGACGAGACCGATGAGGTGGGCGACCTCGTTGCCGGTCGGATAGACTCGCTTGTTCTCGCGGAAAAAGCCGATGCCGGGAATGCCGAGCTTGTGGATCTCCTGCTGCTGCTTCGGCGTGATCTCGCGCTTGAGCCAGACGAAGCCTTTCCGCGAGCTCAGCCTCTCGCGCACCTCGGCCTCGTCGAGATCCGGGACGGTCGCCGTGAGGAGTTCGATCGCCTCGTCCTTGTCGATGATGCGGCGCGGTTCGCCGAACAGGCTCGGCGCCTTGACGTCAGTGGCAAGGATCTCGCCGTTGCGGTCGACGATGTCGGGCCGCGCGGTCGCAACCACGTCCTGCGCGCCGCCGCGGCGGGCGCTGTGGACGTCGGCTCCGATGGCGAACATCACGAGCCGGCCGGCGATCAGCACATACACGGCCGAGAACGCCAGGATCGCAAGGCCCACACGCGCGCGCGCCTTCGCCGCGCGATCGACGTTGCGCCCGTAGAGCAGGCTGCGGATCAACCGCTGACGCCAGGGTTCTGGCTTTGCGGGTTTGCCCGGAGTGGCAGCGCTCATTGCTTGTCCTCCGGATGCGGCACCGATCCCGTGACCGTGTCGGCATCGGTCGCGGCTTCGATGGTGTTGATCATGGCGCCGATCGGATCGGGCTCGCCCGGCTTGACCAGCCGCGGCGGACGATCGGGCAGATTCTTCAGCGAGTCGTATTGCGTGCCGTTGACGGGCTTGAGCGGCAGATGCCGCTCGGCAAGTCCTTGCAGCCGCAGCGGCGCATCGAGCTTGGCCCATTCGGAGCGCAGCGCGGCGATGGCATCGCGCTGTTCGCGGATATCCGCATGCAGGCGCAGCACCCGCTCTGTGCGAGCGGTGGATTCCATCTTGATCCGGTAGACATAGGCCGCGGCGAAGATCAGCGCGCCGATGACGAAGAGGTGAATGATGCGCATGCGCTAGCCACCCCTCATGACGACGGAAAGGCTCGGCCAGGACGACGACTCGTCCTCGGCATGCGCGCCAGCCGCGGTCCGCTCGGCGGCGCGCAGCTTGGCGGAACGCGCGCGCGGATTGTGCGCGACCTCCGCCTCGCCCGCAACGACCGGACGTCGCGTCAGAAGCTGGAAGCTCGGTGGGACCTGCGCGACCTCAGGCAGATGCCGGGAGCCGCCGCCGGTCTTGGCGCGTTCGCCGAGGAAATTCTTGACGATGCGGTCTTCCAGCGAATGGAAGGACACCACGACCAGCCGCCCGCCAGGCCTCAGCACGCGCTCGGCCGCTCCAAGCGCCGTCTGAAGCTCTTCGAGCTCTTCATTGACGAAGATGCGCAATCCCTGGAACGTCCGCGTCGCCGGATGGATATCGCCCGGTTTCGAGCGCACGACTCTTGCGACGAGGTCGGCGAGCGCGCGCGTGGTGGTGATCGGTGCTTCCGCGCGCGCCGCGACGATGGCGCGCGCGACTTTGCGCGAATGCCGCTCCTCGCCGAAGAGATAGATGATGTCGGCGAGATCGCTCTCGGACGCTTTTGCGACGACGTCGGCAGCGGTCGGTCCCGCCTGCCCCATCCGCATGTCGAGCGGACCGTCGAGCCGGAACGAGAAGCCGCGGCCGGCCTGGTCGAGCTGCATCGAGGAGACGCCGACGTCCATGACGACACCGTCGACGACGTCAACGCCTTGAGCGGCGCAGACCTCGGCGAGATTCGAGAAGCGGTCTTCGACAAGCGTCAGGCGGCCACCAGAGCGGTCGACCAGATCAAAGCCACCGGCGATCGCCGTGCGATCGCGGTCGATGCCGATGACACGGGTTCCCGGCACATCGAGGATGGCGCGGCTGTAACCGCCGCCACCGAAGGTCGCATCGACATAGACGCCGCCCTCGCGCGGCGCGAGATGCTCGAACGCCTCGCGACCGAGAACGGGAATGTGGGCAGCCGAGCTCATGCGCCCGGCTCGCAAGCGGCGCGGACGAGAACGATGGTTAACGCACCCATCACGTCTCGAATTGTTCCGCTTGGCGGCGGTTCCACGGCTCAACCCCTGTACGGCGCGTTCGCCAAGCCCGGCGGTCCCAGGCCGCAAACCCTGTTTTCCGCATGGAATTTGTCGGGCAGCCATGGGATTTCGAGCAAAAAACGCGTTGGCCGCCTCCGGACGCGGGTCGGCTCTTCATCTCTCAGTAACGGCCCTTAGCGTTAAGAAAGCGTTGATGGTTCGATTACAAGTCAAAAAGGTAAAATCCGTGGTGATGCGTCATCCACACACTTTCTGCAAAATGCGCGCGTTAACCGATGCCGGCGATTGCGCGGCCGCAAGGGTAAAGGAATAGTAAAGTGAAGGGGGTGAAGGGCCCGCTCCTCCCATCCGATTGAGCCTTATGATGTCGTCCGGTTCGTCCGCGTCACCAGGATCTGATTCGAAGCGTCAACGTGCGCTCCCGGTTCCCAAGGCCGCAGCGAGCATGCGGACGTTCGACCCCGATTCCTCCATCGTCTCCGACATCATCCCTTCGCCGAACTATGGCGAGCGCAACAAGGGCCGTCAGCCGGACATGATCCTGCTGCACTACACCGGCATGCCCGATGTCGAGGGCGCGCTGGCGCGGCTGTGCACGGCGGGCACCGAGGTCTCGGCTCACTATGTCGTGCTGGAGGACGGCCGCATCGTGCAATGCGTGCCGGAGAGCAAGCGCGCCTGGCACGCCGGCGTCTCATCATGGGCGGGCGAGGACGACATCAATTCCTGTTCGATCGGTATCGAGATCGTCAATCGGGGCCATGATTGGGGCTATCCCGAGTTTCCGCTGCGCCAGATCGCCGCCGTGATCGCGCTGTGCCGCGGCATCATGCTCCGCCGCAAGGTGGCGCCGCATCGGGTGCTCGGACATTCCGACGTCGCGCCCGCGCGCAAGAAGGATCCCGGCGAGAAATTCCCGTGGCACTCGCTGGCCAATTCCGGCGTCGGCCACTGGGTGACGCCGGCGCCGATCGTGCGCGGCGAAAGCCTGATGCTCGGCACCATCAGCGATGAGGTGTTGAGCCTGCAGCAGGCGCTCGCCAAATATGGTTACGGCGTCCCGCTCACCGGCAAGTACGATGCGACGACAATGGAGGTGATCACTGCCTTCCAGCGCCATTTCCGCCCGGCGCGGCTGGATGGCGTCGCCGATCACTCGACGCTGTCGACCTTGCAGGCGCTGCTCGCGAGCTTGCCGACCGATGGCACGACCGTCGCAGCGAAGTGACGGCACGGGCCACAACCTCCGTCATTCCAAGCAGGGCAA
The DNA here is from genome assembly GCF_054185165.1 of Bradyrhizobium sp. UFLA05-109. Classification (NCBI taxonomy): domain Bacteria; kingdom Pseudomonadati; phylum Pseudomonadota; class Alphaproteobacteria; order Hyphomicrobiales; family Nitrobacteraceae; genus Bradyrhizobium; species Bradyrhizobium sp. UFLA05-109. The sequence continues at coordinate 26,946 of NZ_JBBIAR010000034.1, forward strand.
CTGAATAGACCCTCACCCTGAGGAGCGCGCTCTTCGCGCGCGTCTCGAAGGGCGAGGCCACCAGCGGGGCCTTCATCCTTCGAGACGCGCGTTCCGCGCTCCTCAGGATGAGGAACTGACTACCCAATCTCCCTCATCCTTCGCGCATACAGCCTCCGCAGCGGCTCGAGTTGCGTCGCCTCGGTCGCCGCGACATATGCCTCTCGCGCCTCTTCCTTCCGGCCAAGCCGTCGCAACAAATCAGCGCGCACAGCGGGCAACAGCTCATAGCCGTCGAGCCCGCCGCGCGCCGCGATCGCGTCGACGAGATCGAGCGCGCGGGCGGGGCCATCGACCATGGACACGGCCGCAGCATGATTGAGCTCGATCACGGGCGAGGGATTGATCCGTAGCAGCACTTCGTAGAGTCCGGCGATCTGCGGCCAGTCAGTCTCCTCATAACTCGGCGCCCGCGCATGGAGCGCGGCAATCGCGGCCTGCACGGCGTAGGGCTGCGGTCGGCCGGGCAAGCGCAGCGCGTCGTCGACCAGACACAAGCCTTGCTCGATCTGCGCACGATCCCACAGCGTGCGGTCCTGCTCTTCCAGCAGCACGATGTCGCCGGCCGACGTCTCGCGCCCGGCGCGGCGCGCATCGTGCAGCAGCATCAGTGACAGCAGCCCCTTGATCTCGCCGCGCTCTGGTATCAAACGATCGAGCAGGCGGCCAAGCCGGATCGCCTCGATCGCGAGATCGGGCCGCATCAGGTCTGCACCTGACGTTGCGACATAGCCTTCGGTGAAGACGAGATAGATGACGGCAAGAACGCCGCGCAGCCGTGGCTCCAGCGCGTCGCGCTCCGGCACCTCATAGGGAATGCCGGCGAGCCTGATCTTCTGCTTGGCACGGACGAGACGCTGCCCCATCGCCTCCTCGCTGACGAGAAAGGCACGCGCGACCTGTGCCGTGGTGAGCCCGCACACCGTACGCAGCGTCAGCGCGACCTGGACTTCGGGCGCGAAAGCTGGATGACAGCAGGTGAAGATCAGCCGCAGCATATCGTCGTCGAGCATCGTCGCCGGCTCATCGGGCGCCTGGTCATTCAACGCGAGCTCATGCACGAGCGCCTGCTGCTTGCCGCGAAACGCGACCTGGCGGCGAATGCGGTCGATCGCCTTGTTGCGCCCGACATTGACGAGCCAGGCGCGCGGGTTGTCGGGAAGCTCAAATGTCGACCACCGCTCCAGTGCAGCCGCAAAGGCGTCCTGGAGTACATCTTCGGCGAGATCGAAATCACCGACGAGGCGGATCAGCGTGGCCAGCGCCCGCCCCGCCTCGTCGCGAAAGATCTTGTCGATGTCGGTGGACGAGATCACTTGTAGATCATGATCGGCCTGACCTCGATCGATCCGTTCTTGGCGCCGGGAATCCTCGCCGCCATCCCGATCGCGGCGTCGAGGTCCTTGGCCTCGACGAGATAGTAGCCGCCAAGCTGCTCGCGTGTCTCCGCGAAGGGACCGTCGGTCGTCAGGATCTTGCCATCGCGCACGCGCACCGTCGTGGCTGTCGTGGTCGGCTGCAGCCCGTCGCCGGCCTTGAAATTGCCGCTCTGGATGATCGATTGCGTGTAAACACCATACTCCGCCGACATCTTCTGTCGGTCCTCGGGCGTCATCTTGCCCAGTTCAGCTTCGTTCCGATAAATCAGCAGCAGATACTGCATCGCTCACTCCTGTTGCTCGGCTGGATCGCCGACATCCAGTCGAACGGGGCACACATCAAACGACATCTTCAGGATAAATTATTTTCGCATGTCGTGCGGAACGATATCGCCTTGACGAAACCGTCATAAATGCCCATTGCGTAAGCCGTCAGTCGGCCGGACGGCCGCCCCTGCAAGCGCCGAAAGGCCGCCGGGGAGGAAAGTCCGGGCTCCCTTGACATGCGGTGCCGGATAACGTCCGGCGGGGGCAACCCTAGGGAAAGTGCCACAGAGAACGAACCGCCCCGCTTGCCTTCGGGCTTCGCGGGGCAAGGGTGAAAAGGTGCGGTAAGAGCGCACCGCGGTTCCGGCAACGGAGCCGGCATGGCAAACCCCACCGGGAGCAAAACCGAATAGGGACGGCTTAAGCGGGCTGTTCGCGCAAGCGATAACGCCGCGGGGCGATGTCAGGCCCGCCGTCCGGGTAGGTTGCTCGAGGCAATGTGCAAACATTGTCCCAGAGGAATGGCCGTCACGTATCGCCTGCGCAAGCAGGCGGTGCCCTACAGAACCCGGCTTACAGGCCGGCTGATGTTCTAAAGCGTTTTCGAGCGAAGTGGTTTTCCGGTTCGCGTGAAGAAAACGCATCTTGCTAAGGAAGCAACGAGGGGTTCGGCGCCAACGCGCCGGGCCCCTCACCATTTCTGACGCCGTCATTCCGGGGCTCGCGAAGCGAGAATCCGGAATCCATCGGGCCGCAGTGTTCGTGGAATGATGGATTCCGGGCTCGCGACTTCGTCGCGCCCCGGAATGACGGAGAAGGGCTACACCACGATCTTCTCAAGCACCGCCATCAACGTCTCCGGCGCCGTGACATTCGGCGCGTGGCTGGCGTCGAGCTCGAAATACCGCCAGCCCGCCTCGCCCTTCGTGCGCCTGGCGAACTGCCCGAACACGTCACCCGGTGGAACGCGCGTGCAGTAGATGTAGCTGCGGGGCATCGCCGGCTCGCCGTGTTCGAGCTTCAGCTTCGTCCCGAAGCATTTGACCGGCATGTTGACACGGTGCGCATCGAGCCAGTCGAGATCGGCTTGCGGAGTATCCGGCGGCGGTGGGTTAGGCGGGATGCGATAGCCATCGCCTGCGGCCGCAGCTTTACGCATCGGCTCGCGCCCCTGTTCGTTGAGATCGAACAGCGACTGACCGTCGCGCGGCACGAAGGCATCCAGATAGATCAACTGCGCGACCCGGTCGCTGGCGCGGTCGGCAACGCCGGTTGCAACCATGCCGCCATAGCTATGGCCGAGCAGCACGATGTCGCTGAGATCGTCGAACCTGATGACGTTGAGGATATCCTGGATATGTGTCTCCAGGTCGATTGAAGGATTTGCAAGATGCGACCGCTCGCCGAGGCCGGTGTAGGTTGGCGCCACCAGGCAGTGGCCAGCCTGCGCCATCAGCGGATGCATCTTCTTCCACGCCCACCCTCCCGACCAGGCGCCGTGACAGAGCAGGAAGGTTTTGGGCGAGCGTTCGATCATCGACATTTCCATCGTTTCTTCTCGGCTACGATGGAGTGTAGCGGCCGACCGCGCGATGTAAACGTCGCGCCCCCTTAGGCAGCTCGCACTGCGGACTTGGTCTTGACGAGCACCGGCGCGAGCTGGCCGGCTTCGCGCCGATGTTTGCTCTCCTCGAAGCCGTGCATGCCGACCTGCCATTGCAGTCCGACAATGGCGCCCTTGGTCGGCTGCAACAAGGCGAGTGAAGCAAACAGCGTCACCGGCAGCCACACTGCCAATTGCAACCAGACCGGCGGCGCATAAGCCGTCTCGATAGCGAGGATCGCCGGCACCACGAGATGGCCGACCACGACGATGACGAGATAGGCGGGAAGATCGTCGGCGCGGTGGTGAAAGAGCTCCTCGCCGCAGACGTCGCAGCTGTCCGCCACTTTCAGGAAGCGCTTGAACAAATGGCCTTCGCCGCAATGCGGACACCTGCCGGAAAACCCGCGCCACATCGCCTTCGCCAGAGAGACTGAACCGGTCGCCATGACCACACCTCTTTCTTTCCAACGATCCATACAATAGTATCTTGCATCCATACATTCAAAGAAAACGGCCAGATTTGCATGGATTGGGTCCCTACAATCGCGGAGCTCAGCGGCCCGCGCTACCAGCGCATCGTCGAAGCCATGGAGGCCGACATCGCCGCCGGAAGGCTGGTGCGCGGCCAGCAATTGCCGACGCAGCGCGCGCTGGCCAAGTCGCTCGGCATTGATCTGACGACGGTGACGCGCGCCTATACGGAGGCGCGACGCCGCGGGATTCTCGAGGCACGGGTCGGACAGGGCTCGTTTGTCTCGGAGACCAGCGCGCGACGAACGGTCGACCTGCCCCACCCGGTCACGATCGATCTGTCGATGAATGTGCCGCCGCATCCGCTGGAGGCGCAACTCGACGAGCGGATCCTTGCCGGGCTCGAGGCAATGCGCCAGCAATCCGGCCTGACAGCATTTCTCAACTATCAGCCACCGGGCGGCAGCCCGCACGAGCTCGATGTCGCGGCGAAGTGGATACGCACGCGCGTTCCCCATGTCCGCCCTGACCGGCTCTTGATCTTTCCCGGCACGCAGACGATCCTGTTCAACGTCATCGCCTATCTCGCCGGGCCCGGCGACGTCGTGTTGACGGAAGCCCTCACCTTTCCCGGCATCAAGGCGGTCGCCGCACGGCTCGGCGTCAAACTGGTCGGCGTTGCGATGGATGAAGGCGGCATCCTGCCTGAAGCACTGGCCAGGGCGTGCCGGGAAAACAAGCCGAAGGCGGTCTATCTCATTCCGACGCTGCACAATCCGACGACGGCGACGTTGTCGGCCGAGCGGCGGAGCGCAATCGCAAAAATCGTCCGCGACGCCGACACGACGCTGATCGAGGACGATGCCTATGGCCTGCTCGACCGCTCGGCTTCGCCGATCGCCAATCTCATTCCGGAGCGGACTTATCTTGCGACCACACTCTCCAAATGCATCGCGCCGGCGCTGCGCGTGGCCTATCTGGTGACGCCCGACGCAGCCGCGCAGCAAGAGATGCGCAGCTATCTTCAGGCAGCCGTGCAGATGCCTGCGCCGCTGATGGTCGCGCTCGTCACCCATTGGCTCGAGATCGGGGTTGCGGACCGCATCATCACCGCGATCCGCAACGAAGCGATCGGCCGCCAGCAGCTCGCACAGCGCGCGCTGAAGGGTTTTCAGTTCCTTGCCAAACCTGCCGCACATCATCTCTGGCTGCGGCTTCCGGAGGGCCGGAGCCGGACGGAGATATCGGCGCAACTGCTGCGCAACGGGCTTGCCGTCATCGCGAGTGACGCCTTCGTGGTCGGCGATCATCCGCCGCATGCGGCACGACTATCGCTCGGCGCCGCACGTAATCGCGCTGAGCTCGGCCAGGCGTTGCAGATTCTCCTCAATGCGCTGCACAGGCCGGTCGACGCCCGGCAGATCGTCTAAAGCGCGAAGAGATCGAGATGAATCATCATCGTGCTTTAGGTTGTTGTTTGAGCATGATCTTTTCGGAAAACCGCTTCACACTTTTCCGGATCATGCTCTAGTACACCGCAAACAACAACAAGGACACAAGTGGTGGGCACGTTCAACTACGCGCTGTTGCTTTTCGGCGCATTGGCCGGCGGCTTCGTCTCCGGGCTGGCCGGTTTCGGCACCGCGCTGATGGCGCTCGGCATCTGGCTCTATGTCTTGCCGCCGTCGCTCGCGGTACCGCTGGTGCTGATCTGTTCAGTCATCGCGCAGGCCTCGACGCTGCCCTCGATGTGGAAGAGCTTTGACCTCTCACTGGTCTGGCCGTTCCTGATCGGCGGGCTGGCCGGCGTCCCGCTGGGGACCATGATGGTCGCCCAGGCCGATCCAAAAGTGTTCAAGCTCAGCATCGGCGTCTTGCTGCTGATCTTTCCGACCGCGCTCTACCTCAACAAGCGGCCCCTCGCCTTCAAGTTCGGCGGCAGGATCGCCGATGGCGCGATCGGTTTCGCCGGCGGCATTTTGGGCGGCCTTGCCGGATTGTCGGGGCCGCTGCCGATCCTCTGGGCCAACATCCGCGGCTGGAACAAGCATGAGCGGCGCGGCATCTTCCAGCTCTTCAATTTCACGGTGCTGGCAGCCGCGCTGGTGTTGCAGACGGCATCAGGCCTGGTCGCGACGCAGGTGGTCTGGCTTGCGCTGATCGCGTTTCCGGGCACGCTGGTCGGCGCCTGGTGTGGTGCCCGCGTCTACCACGCGCTCAGCGACAAGCATTTCGGCGACGTCGTGCTTGGCCTGTTGTTCCTGTCGGGTGTCGGCCTCGTCTGGAACAGCTTTGGTGCGCACTAGCGCTGCCCCCACGGCGCCGGCAAGTCAGCCGGAGCCGTGGTTGCGGGATAACCAGAAGGAGCCTATTCGGCCGCGGTCGTGCCGATGGCCGCGATCTCCACCCCATCGCGCACAGGACCAGCCTCCGAGGGAGGCAGGCGCTTCTTGAACTCGCGGCGCAAGAGCCACAGGCTCAAGGCGGCTTGCAACGTCGTCGCCGCGATCGAGAGGTACCAGACCTGCTCGATCCGAAAGCCCGGTCGCGTCGACAGCCAGATCGCCGGCAGCGAGTAGGTGAGCACGCGTGTCATCGAGCTCAGCAGCACCGGCTTGGTGTTGCCGAGGCCCTGGAACATGCTCGAGCAGGTGAAGATCACGCCCTGCGCCACCATGTTGAACGAGATGATCCGCAGGAACAGGAAGGCAATCCTCATGGTCTCGCGGTCGTTCGAGAATCCAGCGAGCAGCCACTGTGGCTTCGATTGCGCAAGGATCATGAAGCCGATCATCACGACGGTGACGATCAGCACCGCCTTGACGAAGGTTTCCCGCACGCGCGCACCGTTTCCGGCGCCGACATTCTGGCCGGCGATCGGCCCGGCCGCGAGCGCAACCGCAAGCCCCGGCATCTGGATCAGGCCGAGCACCCGCTGCCCGATCCCGAATCCCGCCTGCGCCGGCGCGCCGAAATCGCGCAGGACGTAATAGACCACCGCCATGAAGATGAACATCATCGCGAACTCGCCGCCGGCCGGCAGGCCGACATTGAGAATCCGCTTCCAATGATGGAACTGCGGACGCCATTGCGCTGGGTCGAAGGCGACATAGCGCTCCAGTCTGTGGAAATAGACATAGAGCATCAGCGCGCCGGCCAGGACGCCGATCGTGCTTGCGAGGCCAGCGCCGGCAACCCCGAAAGCGCGGCCGGTGCCCCAGCCCGAGATCAGCACCGGCGCCAGCGCGATGTTGACGATCAGGGCGAGCGCCTGCACCAACATGGTCGGCCGCACGACGCCGGTCGCGCGCAGCGCCGACGCCATCACCTGGATGGCGAATTGCAGCGCCAGCGCCGGCATGAACCAGAGGAGATAGGTGGTGCCCGCTTCGATCGTGGCTGCGTCGGCAGCGATCCCGCGCATATAGGGACGCGCCAGCACGGCACCGGCGACGAGCGTCAGCAGTCCGAACAGCAACGCCAGGGCGACCGACTGGTTGAAGATCAGGTTGGCGTCATCCCGGTCTTTGCGACCCACGGCATGCGCGATCAGCGCGACCGTGCCGACGCCGAGCACCTGCATCAGCGCATTGACGAGGAAGCCGGCATTGCCGGCCGCGGCCACGCCCGCGATGGCGGCCTCGCCCAGTCCCGAAACAAAATAGAGATCGACGAGTTGGCAGATCATGATCGTGATCATGCCAACCACGATCGGAGGGGCCATCGTCAGGATGTGGCTTACGATGGAGCCGCGTGTCAGGTCTTTCATGTCAATTTCCATTTCCGGCGTGGCTTCGGAGCGTTCATTCCCCGGCCACGCCTCCTGTCCTCACTCCGCTGCGACGTCGCGCCCGAACTCGATCACCTGACGTTCGAACAGGCCGCGATAGAGGCCACCTGGCCGCGCCGTCAGCGCCTTATGGGTACCCTGCTCGACGATCTCGCCGCGGTCGAACACCAGGATGCGATCCAGGCTGCGCACCGTCGACAGGCGGTGTGCGATCACGATCGAGGTGCGGCCCTTCATCAGCCGCTCCATTGCCTGCTGGATCAGCGCCTCCGATTCCGAGTCCAGGCTCGAGGTCGCCTCGTCCAGGATCAGCACCGGTGCATCCGCGAGGAATGCACGCGCCAGCGCGACGCGCTGCCGCTCACCGCCCGACAGCTTTACGCCGCGCTCGCCAACCAGGGTGCCATAACCCTTGGGCAGGCGCAGGATGAAGTCGTGCGCATTCGCCAGCCGCGCTGCATGCTCGATCGCTTCCAGGCTGGCGCCGGGCCGGCCATAGGCGATGTTCTCGGCAAGCGAGCGGTGGAACAGGATCGGCTCCTGCTGCACGATCGCGATCTGGCTGCGCAGCGATTGCTGCGTCGCCTTCGCGATATCCTGCCCGTCGATCAGCACGCGGCCATCAGAAACGTCGTAGAGCCGCTGCACCAGCTTGACGAAGGTCGTCTTGCCAGAGCCGGAGCGGCCGACAAGTCCCACGCGCTCGCCAGCGCGGATGTCGATCGACAGGCCGTCATACAGCGGTGCGGGGTGGCCACCGTAGTGGAAGGTCACGTCGTCGAACACGATGCGGCCCCCCTCGATCAGGATCGGCGTTGCATCCGGCGCATCGGCAATGCCGATCGGCTCGTCATGGATCGCGACCAGCTCCTCCATGTCATTGACCGAGCGCTGCAGGTTGTTGATGTGCATGCCGACGTCACGAAGATAGGCGTGGATGATGTAGTAGCTCGTCAGCACATAGGTGACGTCGCCGGGCGAGGCACGCCCCGCCATCCACAGCAGCACCGAGCCGCCGATCACCGATGCGCGCAGGCATAGCAGCAGCGAGAGCTGCGCCAGCGCAGTGTAGTTGTAGCGCAGCCAGGTCCGCCGCACGCGCACGCTCCAGCGCTTGATGACGCGGGCGAGCCGCGCATCCTCGCGCGCCTCCGCACCGAACGACTTCACCACCGCATTGCAAGTCAGCGCATCCGCCAGCGTTCCCCCGACCTTGGTGTCCCAGGCGTTGGAGACGCGCGCAGCCGGCGCGATGTAGCGCGTAGAGAACAGCGCCGTCATCGTCACATAGACCAGTGCGCCGAGCGCGATTACCGCGCCGAGCGAGGCCCAGTGCACCCCGAGCAGGATCATCGAGCCGACGAGCACGCAGAGCGAAGGCAGCAGCGCCAGCAGGATCGTGTCGTTCAAGAGGTCGAGCGCCCACATGCCGCGCGTGATCTTGCGCACCGTCGAGCCGGCGAACGAGTTGGCGTGCCAGTCGGTCGAAAAGCGCTGCACGCGCAAGAAGGCGTCCTGCGCGATGTCGGACATCAGCTTCAGCGTGAACGGCACGATCACCTGCAAACCGGCCAGCCGCAGCACCATCGACGTGAAGCCGAGCGCCACGATCGCGCCGAATGCGACCAGCGCTGCGTGGCGCGCGACGGGATCGTCGGACCCGTGCGTCAGGGCGTCGACGAGACGCCCGGAGAATACCGGCATGAAGAGGTCGGCGACCGTCGCACCTAACAGGCCGCCGGCGACCGCGAGCGCGCGCCCCGGCTGCTTCAGCCAGTGGCGGAACACGAAGGGCAGCACCACGCGTATCGCCGCGGGCTTTTTTGACAGTACGGTCATGGCGTTATCCGGCTGCGCTTCCCGCGCAGTCCGGCTCCATCGATGGACGCATGACGGCTACGAGGGCCGAAAATGGCGTCGCTAAATCAGGTTGTCGTTTGGGAGTTGGAGCAACCGGGGAATCAGGCCCGGTCGAAGCTGGCGAAAACGGCCTCTAAAGGACCGAGCACACACCGAGCTGGAAAAACATAGACATCGAGCGCGGGCGTGCGATCTGCGAATGCGTCGAAATCATGCAAATCTCTCCCCGGTTCGAGCAATGAGACGCGCTTTATAGATGTGTCGGTTGCGATTTGCAACACGGCTCGCGCAAGATGTCGCGCGAGTGTTGCAAATTTAATGCGCGTCGCCGCCGCCTGCGAGGGACGCTGGCTTGTTCAGGAGCGTCACCAGCAGGCTCAAGCTGAGATAGAACAGCGTCAGCATGAAGAAGGCATCGCCATACCCCATCACGACGGCCTGACGGTGCACGATCTGGGTGAGCTGCTTCATCGCCATCAGCGTGGCGTCGCCCAGGCCCTGGAATTTCTGCATGAAGGTGTTGAGCGTCTCGGTCGCCGTCGCGTTGCCCCAGGTCACGCGCTCCTGAAGCCGCGTAATGTGCAGATCGGTGCGGTCGTTGAGCACGGTATTGATCACCGCGAGACCGACGGCGCCGCCGAGGTTGCGCATCAGGTTGAACAGGCCCGAGGCATTCTTCACCCGCTCCGGCGCCAGCGTGCCGAGCGCGATGTTGTTGGTCGGCACCATCGCGAACATCATGCCGATGCCGCGGAGGATCTGCGGCAGCAGCAGCTCGTAGAAATCGAAGTCGCGGGTGATCCAGGTCATCTGGTAGGAGCCGATAGCGAACACGATCAGCCCGAAGGCAATCATGTAGCGCAGGTCGAAGCGCAGCATGAGACGGCCGACCAGCGGCGCGACCAGGAACATGGTGGCACCGGAGACGAACATGGTCTCGCCGATCATCAGCGCGCTGTAGCCGCGGACTTCGGCGAGATAGCGCGGATAGATGTAGGTCAGACCATAGAGACCGATGCCGATGCAGAACTGCAGCACGCAGCCGACCGCGAAATTGCGGTTGGTGAAGGTACGCAGGTTGACGATCGGCTCAGCCGCGGTGAAGACGCGCCAGAAGAATGCGATCGCCGAGATCGCGCAAACCCAGGCTAAGATCGCGACGGACGTGTCCTGGAGCCATTCATATTGCGGGCCTTCCTCGAGCACATATTCCAGCGAGCCGAGGAAGCCGGCCATGAAGATCAGGCCCCACCAGTCGAAGCGGTCGAGCAGCTCGAAATGCGGCTCGTCGAAATCGACCAACGCCAGCACGCCCAGCGTGATGCCGATGCCGGGCACGACATTGATGAAGAACAGCCAGTGCCAGGACATGAGGTCGGTGATGTAGCCACCGACCGTCGGACCCACGGTCGGCGCCAGGGTCGCGACGAGACCGATGATGGGGCCGACGATGTGGAATTTCGTGCGTGGAAACACCGTGTAGGCGGAGGCGAACACGGTCGGAATCATGCCTGCACCTAGGAATCCCTGAAGCGCGCGCCACAAGATCATCTGCTCAATCGAGGAGGCGAAGCCGCAGAGCAGGCTGGATGCGGTGAAGCCCGCCGCCGAGATCGCAAACAACAACCGCGTACCGAGCGCGCGCGACAGGAATCCCGACAGCGGGATCGCGATAACTTCGGCGATCAGATAGGCGGTCTGCACCCAGGAGACTTCGCTCTGGCTCGCCGACAGGCCCGCCTGGATCTCGGACAGCGAGGCCGAGACGATCTGGATGTCCAGGATCGACATGAACATCCCGAACACCATGATGATGAAGGCGAACAGCCGCTTCGGCTCGATGCGTTCCGAAGCGGGGTTCGCCATCATGGCGGGACTAGCGGTCGTGGCGGTCGCCATCGTCAGGCCTCGCAGCGCTGTTCGCTTACTGCGGATGGATCATCGTGGGATCGTCGAGATCGATTTCGCTGTCGGCGTCGGCCGCGCCCTTGTTGGTGTCGACCGTCGCGTAGACCGACATGCCGGCGCGGAGCAGGTTCTGGCGCGCGACCGATTTCGGCACGCGGATGCGGACCGGCAGGCGCTGCACGATCTTGGTGAAATTGCCCGTGGCGTTGTCGGGCGGCAGCAGCGTGAACACCGAGCCCGCGGCCGGCGAGATGCTGTCGACGATGCCGGAGAACTTGCGGAAGCCGTAGGCATCGACCTTGATCGTCACCGGCTGGCCGGGACGGATGCGCTTGAGCTGGGTTTCCTTGAAATTAGCGTCGATATAGACCTCGTCGAGCGGCACGATGTTGCCGAGCCGCTGGCCGACCGCGACGAAGTCGCCGGTGTTGACGAGGCGGTTGGAGAAGGTGCCGTCGACCGGCGCGCGCACCGAGGTGAAGTTGAGGTCGCGCTCGGCTTTCGCGAGCGTGGTCTTCAACTCAGCAAGCTGCGCCTGCGCTTCGGCCTGCTGTGCCTTGGCGACGTCGACATTGCTGACTGCGACGTCGTAAGCGGCCTGCGCGGCCTTGACGGCGGCGGCGCCCTGATCGCGTCCGGCTTCCGAGGTTTCGAACGTGGCGCGCGAGGCAAAGCCCTTGCTGCTCAGCGCCTGCTGGCGCTCATAGTCGAGGTCTGCGCGCTTGAGGCCCGCTTCCGCGGAAACGAGCTGCGCCTTGGCCTGCACGACCTGGCTCTCGAGCGCTGCGACCTGGCGGCCGATGCGATCGATGGTGGCCTGCTGGGTTGCGATCCGGGTCGCGGCGGCGTCGACTGCGATCTTGTAGTCGCCGTCGTCGATGCGGAAGACGACATCGCCGGCATGCACCAGCGCGTTGTCGCCGGGCAGGATCGAGGAGATGTGGCCAGCAACGCGCGCACCCAGCATGGTGTTGTTGGCGCGCACATAGGCGTCGTCGGTCGAGACGTAGAAGCGGCCAACCAGCGTGTAGTAGCCGGCATAGCTCGCGGCCGCGAGCGCAAGCAGAAGGCCGACGCCCATCAGAATGAATTTGCGTTTGCCGGATTTCGGCGGGGCAGCGCTCGGCGCAGGCGCGCCGGTTGCCGGCATGCTCGGGGCGGGCTTCTCGATTGCCGGCTTCTCCGGTGTGTCGGCCGTGCGGCGCTTGCCCTCTTCGGCCACGGTCCGCAGCTGCTCGGCCAGTGCCGCCGGATCGTCGCTCGCAGCGTCGCCCCGAGCTGGCGCCTGCTCCAGGGAATCCTGGCGAAGGACGCGAGCGGCCTGGTCTCTCGATACGGCCATGAAGGCCTCCCCACAAAAACACGCGATCGGGCGGGCCACGACGCGGCCCCCTTGCCTTCGCCAATTGATAAATATCATTGACCGAACCGTTCGGTCAATATAGATTATAGCCCCATCGGACCCTAGTGGCCGGAATCCTTTCTTTCAGTTTCTTTGGGGTTCCGGCGCCAAAAACCTCAGGGAACCCTGAATCAATGGTTGCAGCCGTTCGCGACACTGTCGCTATCGTCTCAGAGGAGGACAGCTCCAAGCGCCGCCAGATCCTCGACGGCGCCCGCAAGGTGTTCATGGACCTCGGATTCGACGGCGCCAGCATGGGCGAGATCGCGCGCGCAGCTGCCGTCTCCAAGGGCACACTCTACGTCTACTTCGCCGACAAATGCGCGCTGTTCGGAGCCATCCTCGAGGAGGAAGCGCTCCAGCACGGCCAGGTCGTGTTCAACTTCGACCCCTCGCGCGATGCCGAGACCACGCTGAAGGAGTTCGGCAAGGCCTATATCCATTTGCTCTGCCGGCCCGGCGGGGGATCGGCGATCCGCACCGTGATGGCGATCGCCGAGCGCATGCCCGAGCTCGGCCGCCGCTATTACGCGTGCGTGCTGGACAAGACCGTCAACCGGCTCGCCGACTATCTGAAGGCGCATGTTGCGCCGGGCGATCTCGCCATCGACGATTGCGACCTCGCCGCCTCCCAGTTCATGGAGGTGTGCAAGGCCTCGCTGTTCCTCCCCTTCATCTTCCAGGCCGCGCCGGCCCCGACGGAGGAGCGCATCACGGCCGTGGTTGACAGCGCGACGCGGATGTTTTTGGCGGCTTACCGGGCGAAGTGAGCTAGTGCCACCGCCGTAGCGCAGGGCGTTTCTCTAACCACGACGTTGCTAGCGTCCCCCCTGACGCTATACATAAGCCATGCCCCCTGACCTTCGCCTTCACCGCACGCCGGTCGATGTTCTCAACTATGAGATCGTCCAGGAGCAGGCCTCTGCGTTCGGGCGGATGGGGCGAGCGCTGGAACAAGCCCTCGCCCGCTTGCGGGACTTCGATGCGGCCCATCCGCCTTTGGACACGCCGGCATCGACGCAACAGGCGCGGCGCGCCCTGGTGATGGAGGCGGGCCACGCGCTCTGGATGTTCGTGGTGCAGCGGGAGGCTTGCGGCATACGCGACAGCCGTCCCGTCATGCGCGACTACAACGTGCCGGGTGAGGTGCAGCGCTGCATGGGGCTGGTTCCGGCACCATCGATGCGGGCCGCAAAGTAAGTTCAACGATCACACGCGTACGAGCGCCCTACTCGTCCTCGAACTCGTCTTCCTCATTGACCTTCTCGCGCTTGCCCTTCCGACCGAGCGAGCCGGTCACGTAGGGATCGCGGGAGTTGGCGTAGGGATTACGCGCTTGCGCGCGCGCGGCGACCTCTTCTCCGGAGACGGCGGCCGGCTGGCAGATCAGGCGGCGGCTGGCGCGACGCATCAAGTCGACGTGGATGTGATCGTAGTGATAGACGTTGGAGCCCGGCGCGAGCACGGTCGTGAAATGCGCGCACGCGCCCGACTGCACGTCGCGCAGAAAACCCTGCTCCTCCGGCAAGCCGCGCCAGCCGTCCTTCACCGAGATACGGCGGCCATCGCCGAGCGTGAAGGCTGCGATGTCGAGCGCGTTGCCGAAGGCGTGCTCCGAGATATGGGCATGCGGATTGCCGTTCATGCCGCGGCAGGAATAGGCGGAGATCTGCTTGATCTCGACCACGCGCTGGCCGAACCAGCGCATCGCCGACGGCTGCACGGTGTCGGCGAACCAGCGGTCGAGTTCTGAGACGATCGGACAGGCCAGCGTCGCGGTCGGCTTCACCGCGACCGGGCCGACGGTGCCGACGGGACTGCCCTGCGCTGGACCAAGCCGCGGCAGGGGCTGCTGCTCGGGGCGCTGCGAATAAGATGGCTGCGACTGCGACGAGTAATTCGGCCGCGCCGGATAGCTCGGCGCGTTCATGTAGCGCGCCGCTCCCGCCGCATCGGTGCCCTCCGGCGGCAGGTCGATCTCGTCCTCCTGCGGCGGTGCGACGCCGGGCGCGCTGAGCGAGATCGGGCCTGAGGCTCCACCATAGCCGGACGGCTGGTTTTGGCCCTGCGGATAGATCGAGGCGTTCGGATAGGATTGGTTCGGATAGTTCTGGCCTTGCGGATAGCTGGGCTGAGTTCCCGGCCAGCGCGGCTGGTTGCCAATGCTCGCCGGCGGGCGCAGTTCCTCATCGGCAAAACCAAAGGTGCCGGAGGCTTCGCCGATGGCGGCCACTTTCAGCGGAAATTCGGCACCGCAGGCGCCGGGGCCGGAGATCGGCTCGATGCGGACGATCTCGGCACTCTCTTTCACCGCGCCTGACTTCAGGCAGGCGGCTTCCGCCTCGGCCCGCCACGGTTCGCGCTCGGCCTGGAAGAAGCCGCGTCCGCAACCCGCAAGCGAAACAAGGACGATGGAGCCGACGAGATACAAACGAACTCCGCGCGTCATGCGCACAGGTTCGGTGAATTTACTTAAAGACTCTTCAACGCTTTGATTTTACGTTTCTTTAACCATGCGAGCCGGCGCGCGCGGCGGGCGAGCGACAGCAAGGCTGGCTTTTTCGCTGACAGACTCGCTGTTAATGTTCTCAGTTGCGCGCAAAGACGCGCGAACAGAGGAGCTCCCTTATGACGTTCGTCGGCAGACTGAGCGTTGTGACTGCGTACCTCGCAATAGCCTTTGTCGGAGCCATTGTGCTCGGCGTGATCTAGTTTCCAGACATCGACGACGGCAGGCGGGGCCGCCTCGCGCGATCTCGCATGCGTGGTCATGGCGCGCCGAGCCAGACACGGCACAGCTTAGTCGTAATTCGAGCACTCCGATCCCGTGACGCCGCCGATCTTGAAATCGCGGCACATCATGCCGGGATTGTCGGGGTCGGGATAACGGTCGTCCCTCTGTCGAACGGTATGGCTGAAGCGCCAGCCGCGCGACAGCATGCAGCGCTTGTACTCGCGCGAGGTCAGCGTGCCGTTCTGCGGCCTGCCGAACTGCACGTCACAGAATGCACCGTCCACTTGCAGCTCGTCAGGACCGCGCTGCCGCTTGAGCGCGTTGCGATAGATGTCGTTGTCAGCATGCGCCGCAATGACGCTGCAAACCAGCAGTGCGGCGACGAGAATGAGGCGGGACATGTTGGCTCTCCCTTGCAGCGATCTTCAGTGATCGGTCGCCAGCAAAGGCGAGAGCGGTTCGACGAACAGCGATTACAAATTGGACAGAAGCGGGAACGCGTTCTCGCGCCGAATTGTGACGCAACTCACGCGAGCGGGACCAGCCGTTGTGACATCAGTCACGGAAGCCGCGTGGGCTCCGCGTAGGATCGAACCATGCTCAGTCGATAACCGACATCCGGCCACACCGTTTCCACACTGCATTCAAGAGGCTGCCATGACCAGGCTTTCTGTCGCCGCTACCGCGCTCTTCCTCGCTTCGACCGCCATTGCCCATGCCGGCAATGCGATCTCCTTCGAGATCGACGGGCAGAGCATCCACATCCAGGCTCCGAGCAACTGCGCCTCGCTGGACTGTGTCTCCATCGTGGTGCCCGGCCTGTCGGGCAAGCCGATCAGGCTGAATAACATCAACCTCAGCGGTTTTGGCTCCAAGGACGATGACGACACAACGTCGTCGGGCACGACAACAACGGCCCCGCCGTCTCCGGCACCCGCCGCACGGCAACCTGCGCCGCAGCCACAGGTGCAGGCGACCGCGCCTGCCGCGCCAGTCGTGGCTGTGCCGCCTGCGCCGTCCACGACCGCTGCCTCACCAACCACCAATGCGGCCGCCAACGTCACGCAACAGGCCGCGCCCATTGCACCGCCGGCTCCCGTTGCCGCACCGGTCGTGACCGCGCCCGCTCCGGCCCCGGTTGCGGCTGCGCCCGCTCCGACCACGCCGCTCGGCCTGTGGGCGACCGAGGAGGACAAGGGCAATGTGCGCGTCGAGCAATGCGGCGCCAACCTCTGCGGCTACGCCGAGAAGACCAACGAGAAGATCTTGATCAACATGCAGCCTGACGGCGCCAGGTGGAGCGGCCGCATTCACGATCCCGACTCGGGCCGCAACTATGACTCCACGATTGCGATGAAGGGCCCGAACCTGCTCCACGTGCAGGGCTGTGCCTTCGGCGGCATATTCTGCGGCGGCCAGACCTGGAAGCGCGTGATCTGACGACGAAGGCGTCATCGACGCCGCTGGCAAGCCTTCTTGTTCTTATGATGGCGCCACGTCCCGAAATCCGGGACGTGGCGTTTGAACGTTGGCAACGCCCGTGCGACTGATGTTCATCCGCCATTCAGCCGTCTCAGGCTGAAATCGGCTGATCTCGCCTCGTGTCTTCACCGGGACCTCACTGTGGCTTTGATGCTGGCTTGGCGCCGCTGCGTGCTCGCGCTTCCGCTGCTGGTCTTGTCGCTGGCTGGCGCGACGGACGCATGCGCATCCGATGCGACCCTGCTCGCGCAGGTGCAGCCGGCGCCGCAGGTGACGCCGACACCGTCTCCCTCGCAGGCACCCGCGACACCAGCGACTGACACGCAAACCGCCGCGCCTGAAGAGCCGATCGGCAACGTCGCGACCGTGACGGGAATCGCCACGGTGATCCGCGACAAGAATTCTTATCCGCTGAGGGTGCGCGACGACATCTATCTCAACGACGTCGTGCAGACCGCCTCGAACTCCTCGCTCAGCATCGCCTTCAACGATTCCACCACGTTCAATCTGTCGGCCAGCGCCAAGATCACGATCGACAACTACGTCTACGAGGACGGCGGCAAGCAGAATTCCGCGATCTTCGACATCGGCAAGGGCACGGTTGCCTTCGTTGCCGCAGCGGTCGCCAAGACCGGCGACATGAAGATCACGACGCCGACCGCGACGCTCGGCATCCGCGGCACCACCGGCGTCATCGACGTGCCGGCCAACGCAAGTGCTGCGACGGCTGCGGCCAACAACGTCAACATCAAGCTCTATCCCGACGCTGACGGCAGGGTCGGCCACATCGACGTCAACGACCGCACAAGCGGCGCGCGGCTCGGCGCGCTGACGCAAGGCGCGTCGGGCTTTGCGATCCGCCCCGGCACCGGTGGTGCGCGCTTTGCCGCGGTGCCGATCACGATTGCCCCGCAACAGGTCGCACGCGACCGCGTCTTCGTGAGCCAGGTGCATCAGGCCCAGACCACCGGCCGGCAGATCGTGACCGAGCAGCGCGAATTCCGAAGGGCCAATCCGGGCGCGACCCCGCGCATTCCGCGGCCGGTCCAGCCGGCTCAACCGCAGCAACAGCCGCGGCCGAACGGTCAGCCTGGACCGCAGCCGCAGCGGCCGGGTGGCCAGCCCGGACAGAACAACCGTCCAGGCCAGCAGCAGCCGGGTGCGCCGAACCGTCAGGGCAAGCAGCAGCCGCAGCGCCAAGGACAAGGCAGCGCGGGTCAGCCGGGCACGCCGCGCACCGGACAAGGCCAGCAGCAGGGTGCGCCGCGCACGGGACAGACGCCGCCAGGCGGGGCGATCAATCCGCAAGCGCCGCACAGCGGGCAAGCTCCGGCAGGCGCGACGCCTCAACAGCAGACACCGCGGGCCGGCCAGCAGGGTCAATCCAGCCCGCCCGCCGTCCAGCCGCCGCAAGGCGGCGTGCAGCACCAAGGCGGATTGCAGCAGCGGCTTCCTGGCCTGCAACGGCCAGCGCCACGCAAGCCCGCACCGCCACCGAAGGAGAAAAAGGAGCGGCGATAGAGGCGGGTGACCCGAGCGTCATTGTCACACAGGCAGTCGGAGCAATGGGTCCAGACTTTCGCCAGCACGACTTTGGGGAGGCAATGCCCCTCACTTCGCATCGCGAGCGTAGTGACGCGCCGAAAAGAAAAAGGCCGGGATCGCTCCCGGCCTTTCGTTTTGGATGACGTGATGCCCGAGGCTTACTTCACTTCCGCGCGCTTGGGCGGAGTGGCCGGCCACGACTTGATCAGCGTGTCGTAGTCGATCGTTTCGCCCTTCGGCTTCTCGTTCGCAAGCTTGCGCTGGGGCGCGATGGTGCCGTCCTTCTCGGCCTTCGCGAACCAGAACTCGGCCGACTCCTTCTTGTGGAGCTTCGGACCGCAGGCACCCTGCACGCCCGACTTCTCGATGCGTTCCATGACGGAGTCCTGCGCGGCGGCGAGCGAGTCCATCGCGGCTTGCGCCGTCTTGGCACCCGACGACGCATCGCCGATGTTCTGCCACCAGAGCTGCGCGAGCTTCGGATAGTCAGGCACGTTGTTGCCGGTCGGGGTCCACTGCACGCGGGCGGGCGAACGGTAGAACTCGATCAGGCCGCCGAGCTTCGGCGCACGCTCAGTGAACGACTTGTCCCAGATGTCGGATTCACGGATGAAGGTGAGACCGACATGGCTCTTCTTCAGGGACACCGACTTGGAGACGATGAACTGGAGATAGAGCCAGGCCGCCTTGCGACGGTCAGCCGGGGTCGACTTCAGAAGCGTGAGCGAACCCGCGTCCTGATAGCCGAGCTTCATGCCGTCCTTCCAGTACGCGCCGTGCGGCGACGGAGCCATACGCCACTTCGGCGTACCGTCCGCGTTCATCACGGCGATGCCCGGCTTCACCATGTCGGCGGTGAAGGCGGTGTACCAGAAGATCTGCTGGGCGATGTTGCCCTGCGCCGGCACTGGACCTGACTCAGAGAAGGTCATGCCCTGCGCCTGCGGCGGCGCATACTTCTTCAGCCATTCGAGATACTTCGTGATGGCGTAGACCGAGGCCGGACCGTTGGTGTCACCACCGCGATCGACGCTCGAGCCGACCGGACGGCAGCCTTCCATGCGGATGCCCCATTCGTCGACCGGCAGACCGTTCGGAATGCCCTTGTCACCGTTGCCGGCCATCGAGAGCCAGGCGTCGGTGAAACGCCATCCGAGCGAGGGGTCCTTCTTGCCATAGTCCATATGGCCGTAGACCTTGACGCCGTTGATCTCCTTGATGTCGTTGGTGAAGAACTCGGCGATGTCTTCATAGGCCGACCAGTTCACGGGCACGCCGAGCTCGTAGCCATACTTGGCCTTGAACTTGGCCTTGTAGTCCGGGTTGGTGAACCAGTCGTAGCGGAACCAGTAGAGGTTCGCGAACTGCTGGTCGGGCAGCTGATAGAGCTTGCCGTCCGGCGCCGTACCGAAGGACTTGCCGATGAAGTCGTTGACGTCGAGCATCGGGTCGGTGACGTCCTTGCCCTCGCCCGTCATGTAGTCCGACAGCACGATGGTCTGGCCGTAGCGGAAGTGGGTGCCGATCAGGTCGGAGTCGTTGATCCAGCCGTCGTACACGTTCTTGCCGGACTGCATCTGGGTCTGCAGCTTCTCGACGACGTCACCTTCCTGGATGATGTCGTGCTTGAGCTTGATGCCGGTGAGTTCAGTGAACGCCTTGGCGAGCGTCTGCGACTCGTATTCGTGAGTCGCGATCGTTTCCGAGACGACGTTGATCTCCATGCCCTTGAAGGGTTCGGCGGCCTTGGCGAACCACTCGAGCTCCTTCTTCTGGTCGTCCTTCGACAGGGTCGAGGGCTGGAATTCCGCGATCCACTTCTCGATCGTGGCGTCGTCAGCGGCGCGAACCGGCGCCGAGGTCGTGAATGCAGCCGCAATGATAGCTGCGGCACTAGATACCGTCAGAAAGCTGATCTTGGTCAATGGACCTTTCCTTCTCCTAAACTGTCGCATGTTGTTCCTCCGTTGCAGCGACAAACTCTAACAGGCCCGGGTTGACCCCGGATCTGGTCTTCTTCGCGAGCTTCAGACCGTGCGGAATATGAGCGCGGCCGTGACAAGCGAAATTCCTGATGCGAGCCACAGGCTCGAGAGCTCAAATCCCTCCTCCCCGACCGGCAGCGTTGCGATCGTGTCGGTGCCGACGAGGCCGATCCACGCGAGGTGGATGATGGCCGCCGTGATCAGCGAGATGAACAGGCGGTCGCCACGCGTGGTCGGAATGCGCAGAACGCCGACGCGCTCCGCCTCGGGATAGACCGCGGCGAGATACGTCATCACTGCGAGCGTGCAGGCGAGCGCGCCGAAGAAGATCGCGGTCGGTATCGTCCAGGCCATCCATGCGATCGATTCCATGGTCGCCTCCTTACACGCGGCCGAGCGCGAAACCGCGCGCGATATAGTTGCGGACGAACCAGATCACGAGCGCGCCCGGAATGATGGTGAGCACGCCGGCGGCTGCGAGCAGCCCCCAATCCATGCCGGCCGCGGACACCGTGCGCGTCATGATCGCCGCAATCGGCTTGGCCTGCACCGAGGTCAACGTGCGCGCGAGCAGGAGCTCGACCCAGGAGAACATGAAGCAGAAGAACGCAGCGACGCCGATGCCGCTTGCGATCAGCGGGATCAGGATCTTCACGAAGAAGCGCGGGAAGGAATAGCCGTCGAGGAACGCCGTCTCGTCGATCTCGCGCGGCACGCCGGACACGAAGCCTTCGAGGATCCATACCGCCAGCGGCACGTTGAAGATGCAGTGCGCGAGCGCAACCGCCCAGGGCGTATCGAACAGCCCGATCGCCGAATAGAGGTTGAAGAAGGGCAGCGCATAGACCGCGGCCGGCGCCATGCGGTTCGACAGCAGCCAGAAGAACAGGTGCTTGTCGCCGAGGAAGCGGTAGCGCGAGAAGGCGTAGGCTGCCGGCAGCGCCACCGTGATCGAGATCAGGGTGTTGAGGACGACGTATTCGAGCGAATTGATGTAGCCGGAATACCAGCTCTCGTCGGTAAAGATGCGCTTGTAGTGCTGCAGCGTCGGCGCGTGCGGCCATAGCGTCATCGTCGAGACGATCTCGCCGTTGGTCTTGAAGCTCATGTTGACGAGCCAGTAGATCGGCAACAGCAGGAAGATCAGGAACGCCACCATGATGACGCGTCGGCCGGGGATCGAGTGCATCAGGCCACTCCTTCCTTGGGCTGAAGCGCATGCGCGGGCTGGAGCGCGCCGGCGGGCTTGAGCTCCGCCGCAGGCTCTTTCTCCGCCTGCGTCTTGCGCTCGACGCCGGCGTTGGTCATCACGGTGTAGAACACCCAGCAGACGATCAGGATGATCAGATTGTAGACCAGCGACAGGGCCGCGGCCTTGCCGAGATCGAACTGGCCGAGCGCGATCTTGACGAGCTCGATCGAGACGAAGGTCGTGGAATTACCCGGACCGCCGCCGGTGACGACGAACGGCTCGGTGTAGATCATGAAGCTGTCCATGAAGCGCAGCAGCACCGCGATCAGCAGCACGCGATTCATCTTCGGCAGCTGGATCGCCGTGAACACCGCCCAGCGCGAGGCGCCGTCGATCTGCGCCGCCTGGTAATAGGCGTCGGGGATCGACTTCAGGCCGGCGTAGCACAGCAGCGCGACCAGGCTGGTCCAGTGCCAGACATCCATCACGATGACGGTGACCCAGGCGTCGATCTCGTTCGCGACGTAGTTGTAGTTGATGCCGAGGCTGTTCAGCGTATAGCCGAGTAGGCCGATGTCGGGCCGGCCGAAGATCTGCCAGATGGTGCCGACCACATTCCACGGAATCAACAGCGGCAGCGCGAGGATCACGAGGCAGGCGGCCACCGTCCAGCCCTCGCGCGGCATCGACAGTGCGATGACGATGCCGAGCGGCACCTCGATGGCGAGGATGACGAGCGAGAAGAACAGGTTGCGGCCGAGCGAGGCCAGGAAGCGACCGCCGAGATCGGTCGAGGGATCGAGCAGCTCCTTGAACCAGCCGACGCCGTTCCAGAAGAACTGGTTGTTGCCGAAGGTGTCCTGCATCGAATAGTTCACCACCGTCATCAACGGAATCACCGCAGAGAAGGCGACGACCAGGAACACCGGCAGAACCAGGAACCAGGCTTTTTGATTGACGGTCTTGTCCATCAGACGGCTCCCTCTACCAGAAGGCTGTCCGCATAGACGTGGACATGGGACGGATCGAATTTCAGCCCGGCGGAGCCGTCGGAGCTGGTGAAGCCGCCCGGCGCGCGGGCAGCGAGCTTGGCATCGCCGACGCGCACGCGGGCGAAACGGATGCGGCCGAGATCATCGATCCGGTCGATCTTCGAGGTGAGCAGCCCCGGCGCCGGCGCGACCACGTCGACGAATTCCGGACGCACGCCGATCTCGATCTTGGCCCCCGTGGGCAGGTTGTCGTAGCTGCGGTTGAGCGCGATGACATGGCCGTCGATCCGCGCTTCGCGACCCTTCACCTCCGCCGGCATGATGTTCATGCCGGGCGAGCCGATGAAATAACCGACGAAGGTATGCGCGGGCTTGTCGAACAGCTCGGCCGGCGTGCCGCTCTGCACCACGCGGCCGTCATGCATCACCACCACGGTGTCGGCGAAGGTCAGCGCCTCGGTCTGGTCGTGCGTGACGTAGATCATCGTGAGGTCGAGCTCGCGATGCAGCGCCTTCAGCTTCGAGCGCAGCTGCCACTTCAGCTCGGGATCGATCACCGTCAGCGGCTCGTCGAACAGCACGGCGGCGACGTCGTTGCGCACGAGGCCCCGGCCGAGCGAGATCTTCTGCTTGGCGTCCGCCGTGAGCCGCGTCGCCTTGCGGTTCAGATAGGGCTCGAGGTCGAGCAGGCGGCCGATCTGGGTCACGCGTTTGTCGATATCGGCCTTCGGCACGCCGCGGTTCTTCAGCGGAAACGCCAGGTTCTCCCCCACCGTCATGGTGTCGTAGATCACCGGAAACTGGAACACCTGGGCGATGTTGCGCTTCTGGGTTGACAGCGGTGTGATGTCCTTGCCGTCGAACAGGATTTTTCCACGGGAGGGCGTGATGATGCCGGAGATGACGTTGAGCAGCGTGGTCTTGCCGCAGCCCGAGGGCCCAAGCAGCGCATAGGCGCCGCCCTGCCGCCAGGTCATGGTCACCGGCTTCAGCGCAAAGCTTTCGGGCGCAGCATCATTGCCGCTGTAGGAGTGCGCGAGATCGACGAGGTCAATGCGGGCCATGGCGCACCTCCCTCACGAGTTCTTCTTTGACGCGTTTTCTTCACGCGAACCGCTAGGCACTTCGCTTGAAAACGCTATCGGACCAGGCGCGGCGACCAGGCGGTCGGCCGCGTCGAACACGAAGACATCCTGCGGATCGAGCACGGCGTCGAGCGTCTGGCCGGGCTCGAACTCATGCACGCCATGCAGCACCGCAACCCAGTTCGATCCGTCGCGGGTCAGATGCACGAAACTCTCCGATCCGGTGATCTCGGTCACCGTCACTGTGGCGTGGAAGGCGTGGCGATCGGTCTGGCCATTGGCGAGCCCGAGCTGATGGGCGCGAAAGCCAACGCGATACGGTCCGTCGGCAAGTCCGGCATAGAGGCCGGAGGCCGGCGCCAAGCTGCCGCCGGCATATGCGACCTGCCCATTCTTCTTCTCGATGCCGACCAGATTGAGCGGCGGGTCCGAAAATACCTGGGCAACGCGCAGCGTTTGCGGGCGGCGGTAGACGTTCGAGGTCTCGCCCATCTGGAGCGCACGTCCCTCCCACATGCAGACGGTGTTGCCACCGAGCAGCAGCGCTTCGGAGGGCTCCGTCGTCGCATAGACGAAGATCGCGCCCGAGGCCTCGAAGATGCGCGGCAGCTCGGCGCGCAGCTCCTCGCGGAGCTTGTAGTCGAGATTGGCGAGCGGCTCGTCGAGCAGCACGAGATCGGCGCCCTTCACAAGCGCGCGCGCGATCGCGGTGCGCTGCTGCTGGCCGCCGGAGAGCTGGAGCGGCGTGCGCTTCAGGAACGGCTCGAGCCGCAGCAGCCGTGCGGCCTCCGCAACTCGCTTCTCGATCTCCTCGCGCGGCTTGCCCTGCACGCGAAGCGGCGAGGCAATGTTCTCATAGACCGTGAGCGAGGGGTAGTTGATGAACTGCTGGTAGACCATCGCAACCGAGCGCTGGCGCACATCGATGCCAGTGACATCCTTGCCGTTGACCAGCACCCTGCCGGAAGTCGGCTTGTCGAGCCCTGCGAGCAGCCGCATGATCGAGGTCTTGCCCGACAGCGTCGGCCCGAGCAGCACGTTGAGCGTGCCGCCGTCGAGCATCAGCGAGACGTCGCGGATATGCGGAACACCGTCCACAGAACGGCTGACGTGATCCAGTGTGACGGTCATGAGCGTCCTCCTGCTTCGAGCAGGGGACTTTGCGGCACGGCATGGCTGGCGATCCAGTCGTCAAGTGCCGCGATCTGATCGGCACTTAGTCGCAGGCCAAGCTTGGAGCGCCGCCAGACGATATCCTCGGCGGTCACCGCCCATTCGTTGTTCATGAGATAGCGAACCTCGCGTTCCGTCAGCGTCGCGCCGAAGGACTGGCCGAGATCGGCCGCCGATCTGGCATCGCCCAGGAGCTTGATGGCGCGGGTGCCATAGGCCCGCGCCAGGCGGCGGGCATGCTCGACGGAGAGGAAGGGATAGCCGCGCTGCAGGTCCGCGATCAGCGCGTCGACCGCCGACACGTCCATGTCGCCGCCGGGCAGCGGCCATTTGCCGGTCCAGCCCTCGCGCGCCTTGGCGCTACGCAAATAGGGAGCGAGACGCTCGAGTGCCTCCTCGGCAAGGCGGCGATAGGTCGTGATCTTGCCGCCATAGATCGACAGCAGCGGAGCGCCGCCGGGCGTGTCGAGCTCGAAGACGTAGTCGCGGGTCGCGGCCTTGGCCTCGCTGGCGCCATCGTCATAGAGCGGGCGCACGCCGGAATAGGTCCAGACGACGTCCTCGGGCTTCACCGGCTTGGCCAGATATTCGCTCGCGGCGGCGCAGAGATATTGGATCTCTTCGGCCGTTGCCTTCACCTTGGCGGGATCGCCGTCGTAGTCGCGGTCGGTGGTGCCGATCAGCGTGAAGTCGTCCTGGTAGGGAATGACGAAGATGATGCGGCCGTCCGCATTCTGGAACATGTAGGCGCGGTCGTGGTCGTAGAGCTTTTTCACGACGATGTGCGAGCCCTGCACCAGGCGGACTTTTGCCTTCGCGTTCACGCCGGCGCCACGGCCGAGCACATCCTCGACCCAGGGACCGCCGGCATTGACCAGTGCGCGGGCGCGGATCATCGAGCGTGCGCCGGTGATGGCGTCGACCATGCTGACGGTCCAGACGCCGTCGGACTGGCGGATTTCGGTGGCACGGGTGCGGGTGCGGATCTCCGCACCCTTGTCGGCGGCATCGCGCGCGTTGAGCACGACGAGGCGGGCGTCGTCGACGAAACAGTCGGAATATTCGAAAGCGCGTGAATAGCGGTTCGGGATCAGCGGACGACCGACTTCATCCTTGGTCAGATCGACCGAACGCGTCGCCGGCAACAGATGGCGGCCGCCGATATGGTCGTAGAGAAAGAGACCGAGCCGCAAGAGCCAGGCCGGGCGCAGGCCGGCGTGGTGCGGCAAAACGAAACGCAGGGGGCGGATGATGTGGGGCGCCACGCCCCAGAGGATCTCGCGCTCGATCAGCGCTTCGCGGACCAGGCGGAATTCGTAATATTCGAGATAGCGCAGGCCGCCATGCACGAGCTTGGTCGACCAGGACGACGTCCCGCTCGCCAGGTCGTTCATTTCGCACAGGAAAACCGTGTTGCCCCGGCCAACCGCATCGCGAGCGATGCCGCAACCGTTAACACCGCCTCCAATAATGGCGAGGTCGAAAATACGCTCCAACAGACGCATCCCCCGGCGATCGCCCATTCGCTTGGGCGATTTTGCTTTCGCTTTCGATTAGATCAGAACCGAAAACGAAAGCAAGGCGAAAGAAAGCGAAAATGGAACTTTTTTCGTGGGCAATTGGGGGGCTTTTGCTGCGCAGTTAGATGAAAGGGTGGGCAGTCCTGCCGCCCTCTCCCGTTGTGAAGTTCACATAGAGCACGCGGAAATGTGGGCTGGGAATGAGTGACTACCTCAACCGCACCACCGGCGCCGCCTCCGGCGCGGAATCCTGTGCAGGTTCCGTCGCGACGTCGTCGTCGGGCGAGCCTTTCGGCATCGCCTCGACCACCTCGATGCCCTTGCTGTGGCAGATCGTAGCGAGGCGCTCGGGCAATTCCTGGTCGGTGACGAAGGTCTGGATCTGGCTGATATGAGCGATGCGCACCGGCGCGCTGCGGCGAAGCTTTGTGGAATCGGCAACCAGCATGACGCTGCGCGCATTCGCAATGATCGCCTGTGCCACCTGCACCTCGCGATAGTCGAAGTCGAGCAGCGCGCCTTCTTCATCGATCGCAGACGCACCGATGATGGCGTAGTCGACCTTGAACTGGCCGATCAGCTGCGTCGCGGTCGAGCCGACCACCGCACCGTCGGCGCGCCGCACGGTGCCACCGGCGACCACCACCTCGATGCGGGGATGGCGATAGAGCAGCATCGCGACGTTGAGATTGTTGGTGATGACGAGCAGGTCCTCATGCGAGGTCAGCGCGCTTGCGACCTCTTCCGTCGTAGTGCCGATGTTGATGAAGAGCGAGCAGCCGTTCGGGATGAGAGAGGCGGCCGCAGCCCCGATCGCCTTCTTCTCATCGGCGGCGACGAAGCGGCGCGCCTCGTAGGCGAGGTTTTCGACGCCTGAGGCGATGATGGCGCCGCCGTGGATCCGGGTCAGAGAGCGGCGCTCGCAGAGATCGTTGAGATCTTTTCGGATGGTCTGCGCCGAAACCTCGAAACGGCGCGCAAGTTCCTCGACCATCACACGGCCCGAGGCGCGGGCGATGTTGAGGATTTCGGCCTGGCGATGGGTCAATCCGGTCACGGCGGCAACCTCACATCAGAGTTTTGCATGGTGCGGCGGTTCGACGCCTAGGTCAACGAGAGAGCACGGTAAAGTTAACGAACAGCGCGTCGGCGCCCTGCCCTCACCACTTCATGGCGGCCGCGACCAGCTTCATCAGGGCATCATCATCGTAAGTGCTGGCCGAGGCGACGGCGCCGACAGCGACCAGATCGTCGTGACTGAGCGACGTCCGCATGCCGATCGTCGGTATGCCCGCGGCGGCGGCCGATTGAATTCCGGAGCGAGAATCCTCGAACGCGATCGAGGCATGGGCGGCAGCGGCGGCGAAGCGCAACCCTTCCAGATAAGGCAGCGGATGCGGCTTGCCGTGCGGCAGTTCGTCGCCGATCACGATCGCCTTGAAGCGATCCATGATGCCGAGCCCCGACAGCAGCATCTCCGCATTCAGCCGCGGCGCGTTGGTGACGGCGACCATGGGAATACCCCTCGCGTCCGCCTTGTCGAGCAGCGCCATCAGGCCCGGCACCGGCTTGATCTGCCCGGCCACCAGCGTGCGGAAGATCTGCTCTTTCTCGTCGAGGATCGCCGCGCGCCGCTCTGGCAGCTCGTCGGCCAAGAATCGCTCGCCGATCGACACATTGGAGAAGCCCTGCAACTCCTTGGAAAACCTGGCGTGGTCGAACACATGACCGCGCGGGCCGAAGATCTGATTGAACGCCTCGCGATGCAGCGCGTCGGTATCGGCGAGCGTGCCGTCGATGTCGAACAACAGCGCCTGGCCCATGGCCTCTGACATTCCGGTGATTCCTCTCAAGTCGCAACGCACCAATAGCGGAGAAATACTCGTTCGTCATTGCGGGGACGCGCCGAAAGGCGCGGCGGAGGATGGCGCTCGACAAAATACCGCGCGGCTGTAACACTTGCGGAAAGAGCAAAAAGGAGGAAACGATGACCATCAATCGGCGCGAACTGGCCGCCGCGGCCCTTGTACTGACGGCAGTCGGCGCGGCTCCCGTGCTTGCTGGCTCGGCGGATGAGGAAGCGGTGGCGAAAAAGGTCGAGGCCTTTCGTCTTGCCCAGATTGCGGCGGATCCCAAGGCACTCGGCGCGCTCTGCTGGGACGATCTCAGCTACAGCCATTCCAGCGGCAAGGTCGAGGACAAGGCGACCTTCATCGCCAACGCAACGGATGGAAAATCGAAATTCCTGTCGATTGAGTACAAGGATCCGACCATCAAGGTCGTTGGCCCCGCCGCTATCGTGCGCTTCCACTGGATCGCCGAACAGGAGATGGCAGCGGATGGGAAAAAAGTGCCGACCAACCTTCACATCCTGATGAACTGGCAGAAGCAGGGCGACGACTGGAAGCTGCTGTCGCGCGCCGCGACGAAACTATGATGTACTTCCCCTCTCCCCTTGCAAGGGAAGAAGGGAAGCATTGTGCGAACTCCTCACGCCGCTTCCTTCAAATCTCCGTTTGCCAACCGCCGCGCGGCACGTTCCGCTTCGCGAGCGTTGCGGAAGATCTGGCCTTCGAGGCGGTTGAAGCGGTGGGAGGAAGCGAAGAAGCGGTATCCTTCCGGGTTGCGTACGACGATACCTGCGGTCTGCGAATTGACTTCGATGATGTAGCTGTCCGGCATTGCCCGTGATTCCTCGAGTGCGGGCAAATAACGGTGCTCCTACCCAAAGGTTCCTATGGGCGTTGCGGACCGTTTCCACCCCGAATCGACACGCAATGGAGTACGCTGCGACCTCATCCGTTTTATGACTTGTTCTTGGCGAAGCCGCGACATCCGCGGCGCACGATCACCACATGCGTTAAGGCAACACAGCCGCTGGGCCCTGCGCGCTTACGTCGCGATCGGCGGTTCGGTGCGGCTGACGGTCTGCGGGCGGCCGTGCTCGTCGATCGACACATAGGTGAAATTGCCGTCGGTGACGAGGAACGGATGCTGTTCGCCGCGACGCAGCGCCCAGGCTTCGAGATGCACGGTGAGCGAAGTGCGCCCCACGCGCACGAGATTGGCGTAGACCGACACAAGATCTCCGACATAGACCGCTTTACGAAAATTCATCGCCTCGATCGCGACCGTCACGGTGCGCGACTTCGCGACCTTCGAGGCGAACACGCCGCCGCCGACGTCCATCTGGCTGAGCAGCCAGCCGCCGAAGATGTCGCCGTTGGCGTTGGTGTCGGCGGGCATCGCGAGGGTACGGATGCAGAGATCACCACGCGGTTCGATATTGGTCTGTTCGGTCATGCGTCTCTCGTTTGAGGATGTTTTCGTAGCCCGGATGGAGCGAAGCGCAATCCGGGGAGCCGTGCAAGAATTACGCGGATTTGGCTGCGCTCCATCCGGGCCACGCATCGACGAGAGAGAGAGAGAGATCAATCCGGCCTGATCATCTCGAACATGTTTTCCAGCTTGATCTCGAAATAGTCGCCGCGCCGTCCCGCGCGGACGATCGGACGGGGCGCAGCCGTCTGGTAGACGCCGTCCTTGATGAAGGCCTTGTCGATGTGGACGGCGACGACCTCGCCGAGCGTCAGCCAGGCATCGGCCTGCCGGCCGTCGGCGCCCTTGAGGCGCACGATGTCGGACACTCTGCATTCAAAGGCAACCGGGCTCTCGCCGACGCGCGGCACGTTGACGAGCCTGCCGGGCACGGCGGTGAGCCCCGCGATCTCGAATTCGTCGACCTCGGGGGCGACGTGGGCGGCGGTCGCGTTCATCTGCTTCGCCAGGTCCATGGTGGCGAGATTCCAGACGAACTCTTTCGTCGCTTCGATATTGCCGACGGTGTCCTTCCAGTTGGTGGAGGAAAAGCCGATGATCGGCGGGGTGTAGCAGAAGGCGTTGAAGAAGCTGTAGGGCGCGAGGTTGACGTGCCCGTTCGTGTCACGGGAGGAGATCCAGCCGATCGGCCGCGGCGCGATGATGGCGTTGAAGGGATCATGCTTGAGGCCATGGCCCTTGGCGGGCTCGTAGAAGTGCAGGTCTTTCTCGGTCATGTTGCTCTTTCCCCTGATTGCAATGACGGCTTGGATCGCGCGTAGATCAAAATGAAAGAGGCGGAGCACTGACCCCGCCTCTTTCGTTGTCCTTTTCAGTCTCGCTTCACGCCTGGCTTAATATCGCCTTGCCGAGCGCAGCCTGGGCTGCCGCAAGGCGTGCGATCGGCACGCGATAGGGCGAGCAGGAGACGTAGTCGAGGCCGATCGCGTGACAGAACGCCACCGAGGCGGGATCGCCGCCGTGCTCGCCGCAGATGCCGACCTTGAGCGAAGCGCGCGTCTTGCGGCCGCGCGCGACGCCGATCTTGACGAGTTCGCCGACGCCTTCCTGATCGAGCGCGATGAAGGGATCGATCGAGAGGATTCCCTTGGTCACGTACGGACCGAGGAAGCTCGCAGCGTCGTCGCGGCTGATGCCGTAGGTGGTCTGCGTCAGATCGTTGGTGCCGAAGGAGAAGAACTCGGCCGACTGCGCGATCTCGGCCGCGAGCAGGCAGGCGCGCGGCAACTCGATCATGGTGCCGACCTGATAGGCGAGCTTTTTGTTGGTGTCGCGCATCACCGCCTGGGCGGTGGCATCGATGCGCGCCTTGACGAGGTCGAGCTCGGCCTTGGTCGCGATCAGCGGCACCATCACCTCCAGGCCAACGGCCTTGCCGGTGCGCCGCTGCGCCTCGACCGCGGCCTCGAAGATCGCGCGCGCCTGCATCTCGGCGATCTCGGGGTATG
This sequence comes from Bradyrhizobium sp. UFLA05-109, assembly GCF_054185165.1. NCBI lineage: Bacteria > Pseudomonadati > Pseudomonadota > Alphaproteobacteria > Hyphomicrobiales > Nitrobacteraceae > Bradyrhizobium > Bradyrhizobium sp. UFLA05-109. Next base: position 58,163 of record NZ_JBBIAR010000034.1, read on the forward strand.
CGATCGCGATGCGACAGCCGCGGAACCCGAGCATCGGGTTGAACTCCGAGAGCTCGCGCGCGCGGTCAGCCAGGCGGCGTGGATCGGTGTTCATCGCGCGCGCCACCTCCTCGACCTCGGCGTGGGTGTGCGGCAGGAACTCGTGCAGCGGCGGATCGAGCAGCCGGATCGTGACGGGCAAGCCCTTCATGATCTCGAACAGCTCGACGAAGTCGGCGCGCTGCATGGGCAGGAGCTTTGCAAGCGCAGCGCGGCGCGACTGCTCGTCCTCGGAGAGGATCATCTCACGCACCGTGCGGATGCGCGTCTCCTCGAAGAACATGTGCTCGGTGCGGCATAGACCAATGCCCTGCGCGCCGAACTTCAGCGCGGTGCGCGCATCCTCCGGCGTATCGGCGTTGACGCGCACGCCGATCTTGCGGACCTGGTCAGCCCAGTTCATCAGCGTACCGAACTCGCCGGACAGCTCCGGCTCGATCATTGGCATGCGGCCGGCGAGCACCTGGCCGAGCGAGCCGTCGATGGTGATGACGTCGCCGGTCTTGAAGGTGCGCGAGCCGATGCTCATAGTGCCGCGGCCGTAATCGACACGGATGGTGCCGCAGCCGGAGACGCAAGGCTTGCCCATGCCGCGCGCGACCACCGCCGCGTGCGAGGTCATGCCGCCGCGGGTGGTGAGGATGCCCTCGGCCGCGTGCATGCCGTGGATGTCTTCAGGGCTGGTCTCGATGCGGACGAGGATGACCTTGCGTCCGTCGGCCTGAAGCTTGGCGGCTTCGTCGGAGGAAAACACGATCTCACCCGAAGCAGCACCGGGCGAAGCCGGCAAGCCTGTCGCGATCACGTCGCGCTTGGCATCGGGATCGATGGTCGGATGCAGCAGTTGATCGAGTGAAGCCGGATCGATGCGCGTCACCGCTTCCTTCTTCGAGATCAGACCCTCATTGGCGAGTTCGACCGCGATACGCAGCGCCGCCTTCGCTGTGCGCTTGCCGCCGCGGGTCTGCAGCATCCAGAGCTTGCCGCGCTCGACGGTGAACTCCATGTCCTGCATGTCGCGGTAGTGCTTCTCGAGCTGCGTGTAGATGCGCGTCAGCTCCTTGAACGCCTCCGGCATCGCCGTTTCCATCGACGGCTTGTCGGAACCGGACTCTTTCCGAGCATCCTCGGTGATGTCCTGCGGCGTGCGGATACCGGCCACCACGTCCTCGCCCTGCGCGTTGATCAGGAATTCGCCGTAGAGCTTGCTCTCGCCGGTCGAGGGGTTGCGGGTGAAGGCGACGCCGGTCGCCGACGTCTCGCCCATGTTGCCGAACACCATGGCCTGCACGTTGACCGCAGTGCCCCAGGATTCCGGAATGTCGTGCAGCTTGCGGTAGGTCACCGCGCGCGCGTTCATCCAGGATGAGAACACGGCGCCGATCGCACCCCAGAGCTGGTCGTGCGGATCCTGCGGAAATTCCTTGCCGGTCTCGTGCGCCACCGCATCCTTGTACTTGCCCACCAGGTCGACCCAGTCCTCAGCGGTGAGGTCGGTGTCGAGCGCGTAGCCCTGGCTGTCCTTGAAGGTATCGAGGATTTCCTCGAAGTGGTGATGTTCGAAGCCGAGCACCACGTCGGAATACATGGTGATGAAGCGGCGATAGCTGTCATAGGCAAAGCGGCGGTCGCCCGACAGCTCCGACAGCGCTTCCACGGTCTCGTCGTTGAGGCCGAGATTGAGCACGGTGTCCATCATGCCCGGCATCGAGGCGCGCGCGCCGGAGCGCACCGAGACGAGCAGCGGGTTCTTGGCATCGCCGAACGCCTTGCCGGTCAGCTTGCCGACATAGTCGAGCGCCTTCTCGACCTGCGCTTTCAATTCCTTCGGATAGCTCTTCTCGTGCGCGTAAAAATAGGTGCAGACCGAGGTCGGGATGGTGAAGCCCGGAGGCACGGGCAGGCCGAGATTGGCCATCTCGGCAAGGTTCGCGCCCTTGCCGCCGAGCAGGTCGCGCATCTCGGATTTGCCCTCTGCCTTGCCGTCACCAAAGGTGTAGACCCACTTGCCCGCCTTGGCTGCGGGTGCCGGCTTCGCAGCCGCCTTGTTCGCAGGCTTGCTCACTGCCTTGGCCGCCGGCTTGGCGACGGGCTTCGGAGCAGCCTTGGCCGGGCTCTTCACGGCGTTTTTCGGCAGCGCCTTGCGGGCCGCCGGCGTGGCTTTCGCCTTTGCGGAGGGCTTTGATTTCGCTGGTATTTTCTTAGGCTTCGAGGCGGCTTTGGCCATGGCTTGCACACAACCTGCGAGAGGGATGGGAAATCGCGGGCCTTACACCACTTTGGGCGGGCTCGCGCAAGTCGAACAGTTCCGGAAAATGAACGACGTTATGGTTTGGGCATGATCTCCGCGCAAACGCGTTCCGCGTTTGTCGCGAGGAAAACCGCTGCACACACTTTACGCTAACGCGGCCCTACGGATCCGGATCATGCCCTACAGATGCAGCCACCTCAAAAGGCCAAGCCCGATCGCGCCGTTCAGGATCAGAAATATCGCGACGATCAGGTTGAGAAGCCGAGGCATGATCAGGATGAGCACGCCCGCGATCAGCGACATGATTGGCGAGATGTGGGCGACGGTAAGGTGCATGAAATATCTTTCTCGAGGCTTGGGCGAGTGAGCCTTCAGGGTGATGCGAATCGCGGGCGGATCATACCTGCCCCGGTTCCGCGAGTAGAGACGCACGAGCACATACTTGAGTTCCCCCCTTCGCGAAAACTGCCTGAAATTGCCGCGGATGCGACGCTCAATCTTTCGGAACATTGGGCAGGGTGCATGCATTGGCAACCCGGGTCGCGCCGCTGGCGTGGCGCCGAATCATCTTCGTGAGGAGTTGCCTATGCGGAACAGGATTCTTGCACTTGCAGCGCTTGGCGTCGCGCTCGGCGCGCCCGTCGCGGCGCAGGCGCAAGCCGACGTCACGATCGGCCGCGCGCCGCCCACCGTGGTCGAACGCAGCCCTGGCATCGCCGTCGAACAACGTCCGGCGTTTCGCGATTACGTCGTCGAGCAGCGCGTACCGGCCTTCAGCGTACCAGACCGCATCGTGGTCGGCAGGGTGCTGCCGGAGACCGGCATCACCTATTACGACGTGCCGCAGCGTTTCGGCCCGACGACCTATCGCTACACCGTCGTGAACGGAGAGACCGTGCTGGTCGAGCCGCGCTCGCGTCGCATCGTCGAGGTCCTCGACTAGATGTCCGGCGCGCCACACTGGGCTTGTCAGTAGCAAGCCTTGTCATCGTAAGTCTTGGCGCGAATAGAGTTTTCGGACATCAGGCCCTGCCCGGTCATCCCCCCGCCGGGCGGGGCTTTTTCGCGTGATCTTGTGTCCCGGGCAAGCGAAGCGCAGACCCGGGACACAGAGCCTGTGTGCACGCTGCATGGGCCCCGGCTCAGCAGCGCACCGCTAAAGAAGCCCTGCGCTGCGTCCGGGGCACGCGCGCCTCAATCCTGGATCTTCGAGAAGTCCGCCACCGCACGCGTGGCACTGCGGATTTCGTTCAGAAGCTTCAGGCGGTTCTCACGAACCTTCGGGTCCTCGTCGTTGACACGGACCTTGTCGAAGAAGGCATCGACCGGCGGACGGAGTTTTGCTATCGCGCTCATGGCGGCGGCAAAATCTTCCTTGGCGACGGCTGCACTTGCTTCCGCCTTGACCTCGCCGATCGCCTTTGCGAGCGCCTTCTCTTCAGGCAGGCTGTAGAGCGCAGCATCCGGTGCACCATCGAAGCTGCGCTTGTCCTTCTTCTCCTCGATCGAGAGGATGTTGCTGGCACGCTTCGTGCCGGCAAGCAGGTTCTTGCCGTCGTCGGAGTCGAGGAATTTGCCGAGCGCCTCGACACGGCGAACGATCATCAGGAGATCGTCCTGGCCGCCGAGCGCGAACACAGCGTCGACGAGATCATGCCGCGCGCCCTGCTCACGGAGCTGGACCTTGAGGCGGTCGGCGAAGAAGGCAAGAAGATCGTTCGGGATCTTCTGCGCATCCGCGGGCTTCATCGACAAACCGGCAAGTGCTGACGCGGCCACCTTCAGGAGCGACAGGCGAAGCGTGTTCTCGGCAATCAACCGGATCACGCCGAGCGCCGCGCGGCGCAGCGCATAGGGGTCCTTGCTCCCGGTCGGCTTCTCGTCGATCGCCCAGAAGCCGGCGAGCGTATCGAGCTTGTCCGCGAGTGCCACCGCGACGCTCACCGGATCCGTCGGCACGCGATCGGCGGGACCTTGCGGCTTGTAGTGCTCCTCGCAGGCGGCAGCGACCGAGGCATCCTCGCCCTGGGCCAGCGCGTAGTACTTGCCCATCAGGCCCTGGACCTCAGGGAATTCGCCGACCACTTCCGTCAGCAGATCCGCCTTCGCCAGATGCGCGGCGCGCGTTGCCTTGGCGACATCGGCGCTGACGAGTGGCGCGATCTCGGCCGCTAGTCGCTCGATGCGCTTGATGCGCTCTGCCTGCGTGCCGAGCTTCTCGTGGAACACGATCTGCTCGAATTTCGGCAGCCGGTCCTCGAGCTTCGTCTTGAGATCGGTCTCGTAGAAGAATTTTGCGTCCGAGAGCCGTGCGCGGATCACGCGCTCGTTGCCGGCGACGATCGCCTTGCCAGCGTCGATCGCCTCGATATTCGCAACCAGGATGAACTTGCTCGCGAGCTTGCCCGTTTTGGGATCGCTCACCACGAAGCACTTCTGGTTGTTGCGGATGGTGGCGCGGATCACTTCCGCCGGGATCGACAGGAATTCCTGGTCGAACGAGCCCATCAGCACGACCGGCCATTCGACGAGACCCGCGACCTCGTCGAGCAGGTTCTGGTCTTCGACCAGCTCAAAACCCTGCGCGAAGGCTAGCTGCTTGGCATCGGTCAGGATCGAATCCTTGCGGCGCTCCGGATCGAGCACGACCTTGGCGTCGAGCAGTTTCGCCTCGTAGTCCTCGAAGCGGCGCACGTTGATTGCGGCTGGCGCCAGGAAGCGATGGCCGTAGGTGGTCTGGCCGGTCTCGATGCCGTCGATGGAAAAATTCACCACATCAGGCTCTTCGGTCTCGAGGCCGAAGGTCGCGGTGATCGCGTGCAGCGGACGCACCCAGTTGAGCGAGCCTGACTTGGCCGAGCGCGCGCCCCAGCGCATCGATTTCGGCCAGGGGAAGGTGCGGATGATCACGGGGAGGATCTCGGCGATCACGTCGATCGCCGCGCGGCCCGGCTTCTCGATCAGCGCGATGTAGAAGTCGCCCTTCTTGTCGCTCTGAATCTTCGCCTCGTTCAGCGAGGCAAGGCCCGTGGCTTTCAAGAACCCCTGGATCGCGGGCTCGGGCCCGCCGACGCGCGGACCACGGCGCTCTTCCTTCAGGTCAGGCTGGCGCACGGGGATGCCATGCACGGTGAGCGCAAGGCGACGCGGCGTCGCGAACGCTTTCGCGCCTTCATAGACGAGCCCCTCGGCAACGAGCTTGTCGGTGACCATGCGACGCAGGTCGTCGGCCGCCTTCGCCTGCATGCGCGCAGGGATTTCCTCGGAGAACAGCTCCAGCAACAAATCGGGCATCAGGCCACTCCGCCCGCTTCGGTGTGCACCCAGGCTTCGCCGCAGGCCTTTGCAAGCTCGCGCACCCTGAAAATGTAGCTCTGCCGCTCGGTCACCGAGATCACGCCGCGCGCATCAAGCAGATTGAAGACGTGGCTCGCCTTGATGCACTGATCATAGGCCGGCAGCGCCATCAGGTGCTCCCTCCGATTGCCGCCTTCGCGCCAGCCGGCCGCCAGATATTTCTTGCAGGCTTCCTCGGCCATCTTGAACTGCTCGAACAGCATCGCGGTGTCGGCATATTCGAAATTGTGCCGCGAATATTCCTGCTCAGCCTGGAAGAAGACGTCCTTGTAAGAGACCTTCTGGTCGCCTTCGCGGCCGTTGAAGTTGAGATCCATGATGCGGTCGACGCCCTGCAGGTAGCAGGCAAGCCGCTCGAGCCCATAGGTGAGCTCACCCGCGACCGGCGCGCATTCGACGCCGGCGACCTGCTGGAAGTAGGTGAACTGCGACACTTCCATACCGTCGCACCAGCATTCCCAGCCGAGGCCCCACGCACCCAGCGTCGGGCTCTCCCAGTCGTCCTCGACGAAGCGGATGTCGTGAACGGCGGAATCGATGCCGATCGCGGCGAGCGACTTGAGATACAGCTCCTGGAGGTCCGGCGGCGACGGCTTGAGGATCACCTGGAACTGGTAATAGTGCTGGAGCCGGTTGGGGTTCTCGCCGTAGCGGCCGTCCTTCGGCCGGCGCGAGGGCTGCACATAGGCGGCATTCCACGGCTTCGGGCCGAGCGCGCGCAGGGTGGTCGCAGGATGGAAGGTGCCGGCACCGACCTCCATGTCGTAGGGCTGGAGGATCACGCAGCCGTAATCCGCCCAATAACGTTGCAGCGCCAGGATCAGGCCCTGGAACGAGCGGTCCGGGCGCATATGGGCGGGCAATGAGGCGTCCATCGTCAGGTCAGGCTTTCGCGGGGGGTTGAATCGCGCGGGACCGTATCGACGGCGGCGGTGGGAATCAAGGCGACCGGGGCGGCTTCGGGCCAATCAGCCCGCCACTTCGAGGGATGCGGTAGGATGGGCAAAGGCGCTCTTGCGCCGTGCCCACCATCTTTCGCTAACCTCTTCAGAAGTGGTGGGCACGCTTCGCTTTGCCCACCCTACGGCAGCGGCTACCCCGGGCGGTACGCCCCGGTGACCGGGTCGCGCTTCAGCGTCTGGATTTCCCCCATGCGTGCGGCTTCGGCGACGCGTGACAGGCGCATCTCCTCCAGTTCCTGGTTGATCCGGACAGCAGTTTTGTAGGCCCAGCGGACCACGGCTAGCCCGCCCAGGACGCCCGCGAATGCAACGAACGGCGGCATCGGTCGATCCTTGTTCAATGCTCAGCCCCCGAGCGCATTCTCGCGCAGACGGGCCCGCGCCGCAATTGGCTTGGTTCGGACCAAATGGCGCGGGCCAGCAGCTGCTAGAACCCGAATCTTGCCCAAATCGCACGCGTTTCCAGCGCCGAAATCACTTCATCCGGCAGCCCGGCCATACCTTCCAGGGCCGAAAGCTGGCCTGCGCCGGGCGCTTTGCGGCCGAACAGGCCCGACAACAGCCCGGTCGGCTGCGCGATCACGGGGGTGAGAACCTTCTCGCCATAGCGGGCACGAAGAGTTGAGCGGAGGTCGCCGATCCCATCGGCGAGGCCCAGCGAGATTGCGGTGTCGCCCGCCCAATATTCGCCCGTGAACAGCGTGTCCTCGCCGCCATTCAGACGCGCGCCCCGGCTCTCCTTCACGAGCGCGATGAAGATCGCGTGGATCTCGCGCTGGAGCTTCTTCAGCCGCGCCACGTCGTCGGGGTTTTCGGGCAGGAACGGATCGAGCATCGCCTTGTGCTCGCCGGCGGTATAGAGCCGCCGCTCGATGCCGAGCCGCTTGATCGCCTCCTGGAAGCCGAAACTGCCGCCGACCACGCCGATCGAGCCGAGGATCGAGGAGGGATCACAGAAGATCTCATCGCCCGCGCAGGCGATCATGTAGCCGCCGGAGGCCGCGACGTCCTCGACGAACACCAAGACCTTGAGCTTCTTCTCGGCCGCAAGCTGCTTGATGCGCAGATAGATCTGGCGCGACTGCACCGGCGAGCCACCGGGCGAATTGATGACGAGCGCCACCGCCTTGGCATTGCGGACCGAAAAGGCGCGCTCAAGCACCCGCGCGACGCCTGCGAGCGTCATGCCCGGACGCAGCGGCGTCACCGCGCCGATCACCCCGGCGAGCCGCACCACCGGCACGACCGCCGCGCCGGGGCGAAAGCGCGCCGGAAGATATTCCATGCATCTGTCGAGCAGGCCGGACGTATTTGGATCGTTCAATTGTTCGGCCATGCCGTTACCTCGTCTTAACCATTTCTTATCACGCGACTGTCATTGGAAGTGCCTGGAACGTGTTTTGCAAAGTCTCCGTTGGGAGGCTGCTATGAGGCAGCGGAGAACACCATGAAGATCTATCTGCTGATCATGCTGATGGGCGCGCTGTTCACGGCGATTCGCTTCACCGCAGCACAGGACCAGCAGTCGAACTCGCTTCCCCAGTAAATCTTCAAGCTGTTCCCAACGGCAGCACCGCCCTCCCAGCAAGCACGTCCCGTAACTCTTTTTTAGGCACGCGTGACTCCTCGTTGAGCATCAGGCTCGGCAGGATACGGGTCGGCGCCCTGCCGCCTTTGATGGCGCGGACCAGCACGCGGATCGCAGGCTTCTCCGGGTCGCCATGAACCGGCAACACCGAGAGGCTGCCGAAGCCGCGTGACAGCGCTGTCAGTACGTCTGCTATCCCATCTGCGCGCCAGATCAAGGTCAGCGCACCACCGGACTTGAGAATGCGCCGCGCTGCATGCACCCAGGCATGCAGCGTCTCCGCCGACGCGACATGGGCGACGTGACGCGCCTGGTCCGGAGAGCCGCGATGGCGCACGGCATCGTTGAAGGGCGGATTCATCAGGACAACGTCGACACTATCAGGCAGAAGGCCGCTTGCCGCGAAGCTCTCTGCACCCGCCGTGACGTCGAGTACGATCGCCTCGACTTCAATCACATTCGCAGCCGCGTTGGCGCCCGCAAGGCTGGCAAGCTCCGGATCGATCTCGACCAGCACCAGGCTGATCCCGGGGACGCGACGCGCCAGCGCCAGCCCCGCCGCGCCGACGCCAGCACCGAAATCGACGGCGCGGTCGCCTGCCTTGGCCGCGGTCGCCGCAGCCAGCAGAATCGCATCGTGCCCGGCGCGGTGGCCGGACCGCTTCTGCATCAGCCGCAATTGCCCGTCCAGGAACGCGTCCTCGGTGACCTCATCGACGTTCGGGGCGAGCTCAGTCATCGCCGCGCAATTCGTGGCTGAGGCCGGCCTCGGTCAGGAGCTGCCGCGCCTCGCTGGCGTCATCCTCATGGACCAGGATCCGCCGTGGCAGGATGCCGAGCGAGCCCTCGATGATGCTCATGTTCTGATCCAGCACCAGGTGGTGGATATTGGCGCCGTCGAGCAATGCGCCGATCGCCGACACCAGCACCATGTCGTTGGTCCGAACCAGTTCGCGCAAAACGAGCCTCCTGCCTGACCCGGGGTGGGCGGAAATGTCAATGGTTCCGCGGCACTTGCCGCGTCCGCCCGCAGTTTCTATTGTCTTGTCGTCAGAATAGCCCTTCCCGGGCAAATATTGGAGACCGGCGTGGCCGTAATCGTACCTTTCGAAACTCCCGGCGCGTCGATCGAAGAGCTGGTTGCCCTTGTCGCCCCCGACATGGAGCGGGTCAATGCGACCATCCTGTCGCGGACCGGCTCCGAGGTGACCATGATCCCGGAGGTCGCCAACCACCTGATCTCCTCCGGCGGTAAGCGCCTGCGGCCGATGCTCACCCTCGCCATGGCCAACCTCGCCGGCTACACGGGCGACGGCCATATCAAGCTCGCCGCCTCCGTCGAGTTCATGCATACCGCAACCCTGCTGCACGACGACGTCGTCGACGAGAGCGAGATGCGCCGCGGCAAATTGTCGGCGCGCATGCTGTGGGGCAACGAGGCGAGCGTTCTGGTCGGCGACTTCCTGCTCGGACAAGCCTTCCGCATGATGGTCGAGGTCGGCTCGCTGCGGGCGCTCGACATCCTCTCGGCAGCGGCTGCGACCATCGCCGAGGGCGAGGTGATGCAGCTTGCGGCCGCCAAGAACACGGCGACCACCGAGGACGAATATCTCGCCGTGATCCGGGCCAAGACCGCAGAATTGTTCGCGGCCGCCTGCGAGGTCGGACCCGTGCTCGCCAACCGCCCGAAGGCCGAGCAGACTGCCTGCCGCTCGGTCGGCATGAATCTCGGCATCGCCTTCCAGCTCGTCGATGACGTACTCGACTATGGCGGCAAGAGCGCCAAGCTCGGCAAGAACACCGGCGACGATTTCCGCGAGGGCAAGATCACGTTGCCCGTGGTGCTCGCCTTCCGCCGCGGCAATGACACCGAGCGCGCCTTCTGGATACGGGCGCTGGAGCGCGGCGAGATTGGGGACACCGATCTCGATCACGCCATCGGGTTGATGAACAAGCACCGCGCGCTCGAGGACACGCTGAGCCGCGCCCAACACTACGGCGCGATGGCCGTGGATGCGCTGGCGCTGTTCCCGCCCTCGCCGATGAAGAGCGCGCTGGAGCAGGTGGTGGCGTTCTGCCTCGCACGGTCGCACTAGCGGCCTCCCGCAAATGATCGACGCGAATTACTGGCTGTTCCTCGCCGCCGCCCTCGTCATTGCGCTCGTTCCCGGTCCCGGCATCTTCTACGTCGCAGCGCGGACCTTGTCGGAAGGGCGAACAAGCGGATTCGCCTCGACTGCCGGCACGGCGCTGGGCGGCATGGTCCATGTGGTCGCCGGCAGCCTCGGCATCTCGGCGATCATCCTTGCGAGCGCCGAACTCTTCGCCGCCGTGAAGTTCGTGGGCGCGCTGTATCTCGTCTGGCTCGGTATCCGGACCTTCCGCAGCGCGGGCCAGCTTCAGTCGCTGGAGCGCGAGCCCGTCGGCGGCAAGCGCGCCTTTGGCGACGGCGTGCTGGTCGAGGCGCTGAACCCGAAGACCGCGGCGTTCTTCCTGGCGTTCATCCCGCAGTTTCTCGATCCGTCCGTCGCCAGCCCCACGCTGCAATTCATTCTGCTCGGCGCGATCTCGGTGACGCTGAACACGCTCATCGATGTCGTCGTCGTGCTGATGGCCTCCCTCACCCGCACGCAACTGATCGGCCGACCGCGTCTCATGCAGCGTCTCACCCAAGGCTCCGGCGTTTTCATCGCAGGTCTCGGCCTCTCCCTCGCGCTGGCGAGGCGGCCGGTGCAGAGCTAGGTCGTGGCATGATGCTCGCTCCAATGAGTCGCTTCTACGAGTCTCATGGCCTGCGGCTGCATTATGCCGATTGGGGCAATGAGGGCGCGCCAGTCGTCATCCTGGTCCATGGCGGCCGCGATCATTGCCGGAGCTGGGACGTCATCGCGCGCGCGTTGCAGTCTCGTTTTCACGTGCTCGCGCCCGACCTTCGCGGCCACGGCGATTCCGACTGGACCAAAGGCGGCAGCTACGCGCTGACCGAGTATGTGTACGATCTGGCACAGCTCGTCCGGGCCACCGCCGCGCCACAGGTGATCCTCGTCGGCCATTCGATGGGCGGCATGGTGAGCCTGATCTATGCGGGATCGTTTCCGGAGCAGGTATCGGCGCTGGTGGTTCTCGACGGCGTGACCGTCTTGCCGGATGCGCAAAAGGCTCCCACGCACGAGCGCATCACCAAATGGGTCGGCCAGCTCGACAAATTGCATGACCGCGCACCGCGCTCGTACCGCACGATCGAGGACGCTGCGGCGCAGATGAGAACTTACAACAAACGCCTGTCGCGCGAGCTGGCGCTGCACCTTGCAACGCACGGGGTGCGACAAAACGACGATAGCACCTATCGCTGGAAGTTCGATCCCTACCAGCGCGTGACGGCGCCGCAGCGGCTATGGCCAGATGATCATGTCGCGCTCTGGGCGCGTATCGCCTGCCCGACGCTGCTCCTGAATGCCGATGAAAGCTTCCTCGCCGGCTCCAGGGCGGCAGGGCTGGAGCGCTACTTCCAGAAGGCGCGCGTCGAAATGGTCTCCGGCGCGGGACACTGGCTGCATCATGACCGGGCGCAAGAGGTGCTCGACGCGATCAGCCGGTTTCTCGGGGTCACCGAGGGCGGAGGCTTGGCTCAGCCGCGGTAGGGTGGGCAAAGGCGCGACAGCGCCGCGCCCACCATGCATCCAGATCGGGTAATGGAAGTGGTGGGCACGCTTGCGCTTTGCCCACCCTACGACGGCTCTGCTTAACTCAGCGTCCCCGCATGCACCCACCAGTCGGGGTGGTCGCGGCGGATCGTCTCGGCTGCGGCATGCGCCTCGGCAGGTCCGCCGAAGATCGCAAAGCAGGTCGCGCCCGAACCCGACATACGGGCGAGCTTGACGCCGGCACGGGCGCGCAAAGCGTCCAGCACCTCGCCGATCACCGGCTCGATGCGCATTGCGGGGGCCTCGAGATCGTTGGCAACGGTCGAAAGCACGTCGACCCAGTCGGCGGTCGAGGCGCCTTCCCCCGGCCAGGCCGGCGCTTCGAGGACGTCGGTGGCGCCGACCAAAAGTTCACCATTGCGCAGGCCCAGCGCCTGGAACACGTCCTTGGTCGCCACCGGGACGCGCGGGTTCACCATGACGCTGGGCATGCTCGGCAGCATCAGCGGCAGGAGCTGCTCGCCGACCCCGGTCATGTCGCAGGCGCGCGACAGCAGGCACACCGGCACATCGGCGCCGGTCGCAAGCGCGACCTCATGCAAGCGGGGATCATCGAGCGAGAGATTGTTGAGGCGCGCGAGCAGGCGCATTGCCGCCGCAGCATCCGCCGAGCCGCCGCCGATACCGGCTGCGACGGGCAGCACCTTGTCGAGCGCGAAGGCACCGAGCTTCAGGTTCGGCACGGCCTCAGTGAGAAGCCTTGCCGCCTTGAGCACGAGATTGTCGGCGGTCTCGCCGCAGGCTGCAGCCAATGGGCCCGTGGTGGTGAGCTTCAGCTCTTCGCCCGGCTCGAGCACAAGACGATCGGCGCAATCGGCGAATGCGACAACGCTTTCGAGATCATGATAGCCGTCGGTGCGACGGCCGACGACGCGAAGGCTCAAATTGACCTTCGCGCGCCCTTCTTCAATCAACGCCGACATCGGCGACCAACCCCCAAACTCTCATTTGCGCATGATCTCCGCGCAAACGCTACGCGGTTGTCGCGAGGGAAAACCGTTGCACACCTTTCCGGATCATGCGCGGCCCGATCAGCCGCCCTTGCCGTCGTCCTTCTTCTTCTCTGCCTGCGCGGCCGAAGAGTTCGAATTGTCGTCGGTGAGACCGTTGGCGATCTTGGCCTCGATCTTCGGCAGATCGTCCGGCTCGGGTTTCAGATCGCGCGCGTGCGACCACTGGAATTTGGCCTCCAGCGTGCGGCCGATGCGCCAATAGGCATCACCGAGATGGTCGTTGATGGTGGGATCCTCGGGCTTCAGGTCGATCGCACGCTCGAGGTTCTTCACCGCCTCCTCGTAATTGCCGATGCGGTAGTAGGCCCAGCCGAGCGAGTCGACGATGTAGCCGTCGTCGGGACGCTGCTCGACGGCGCGCTTGATCATCTTCATGCCGTCGTCGAGGTTGACGCCCTGGTCGATCCAGGAATAGCCAAGATAGTTGAGGACATGCGGCTGGTCGGGCTGGAGCTCGAGCGCCTTCTTCATGTCGGCTTCCGCCTTGCCCCACTGCTTGGAGCGCTCCTCGCAGATGCCGCGGTAGTAGTACCAGACGCTGTTGGACTTGTCGGCGCCGGCAGGCAGCACCTCGATGCCTTGCGAATATGTCGCGCCGCAATCACCGAACTTCTTGCGACCGCGCTCGATATTGCCGAGCGCCATGATGGCTTCGAGATCCTTGGGATCTTCCAGGACCACGGATTTGAGGATCTTGATCGACTCGTCGGTCTTGTCGGCGGAGTCGAGATCGACCGCGAGCTGGATCTGCGCGTTGCGCTTCAACGGCGAGCTCGCCGGCACGCGCTCATAGATCTTGATCGCCATCTGCGGCCGCTTCACCGATTCATAGAGGTCGGCGAGCGAGAGCAGCGCGAGCGGATGGCTCGGCTGGAGATACAGCGCGAGCTGGAGATAGACCAGCGCAAGGTCCTCCCCGCCGCGGCGGGTCAGCGTAGCACCGATGCCGTAGAGCGCTTCGGCCGCACCTGCTTGCGCGGAATCGATCAGCGGCGGCATCTTCTTGCCGGCGCGGGCCTCGCGCAGGCCTTCCTGGATCAGCGGATGACGGGCGAGCTTCTTGTCGAAGGCCTCGTAGACGGTGGTCGCGGCGGCCGCATCCTTGTTGCGCGACAGCCAGCGCGCATAGGCTTCGGTGATGCGCAGCATGGAATCGTCGAGCTTGTAGGCGCGCTCGAAGCGGACTCCGGCGTCCTTCTCCTTGCCGGCGAGTTCGAGGATCAAGCCCGCATGGAGATCCTTGAACAGCGGATACCATTCAGGGCCGGTCAGCTTGTCGATGCTGGAGACGGCGGCCTTCGAGTCGCCCGCGCCATAGGCGGCCCAGCCGGACAACAGCGTCGCAACGAGATCGGTGATCGGCCCGCGGATCGACTGGTTGATGTTGCTCTGGGCGGTCGCGTATTTCTTCATCTTCAGGTCGTGCACGCCGACGACGAGGCGCGCGACGCGGTTCGACTTGTCGATGGTCAGGATGCGCTCGGCGAGCTTGACGGCTTCGTCGATGTCGCCATCTGCGACGGAGGAGATGAAGGCGCGGTCGAGCAGCTCGTTGTTCTTGGGATCGGTGCGCAGCGCCGAGCGGTAGAAGGCGGCCGCGGACGAGGCGTCGCGTTCGACGCTGGCGTGGCGGGCGGCGAGATAGCTGCCCGCGCCGGTGAGCGACTTCAAATCGTTCCGGGTCGGAAACTGCACCGCGGTGTCGGCTGGATGATCCGGCGTCTGCGCCAGGACCGCGCCGGGGACCGCCACGATCGCAGAACCGGCAAGGGCGATGGCAGCAGCAGTCCAGCGGTTGAAACGATTTGAAAACATCAGGGCTCGCCTTAAGTTTGGAAAGTCGGGGTCGTCTCGCTTGCAAACGCGACCGGTAGCATCGGGACCCGGAACCGTCATGGCCGGGAACAATGCCGCTTTTGGCGCCCAATCGCAAGGATTCGGCGGGGTTTTCGGAAGCCGATTCGGCGCTCGCCCGTTACCGGCCCAGTCCGCCCCAAGATCCTGCCCAAGACGCTTTTACTATGGCCTTATCGTGGCCGCGGACGGCGATCCGTGGTCACCGCTCCCTCACGCAATCGTGCGGCAGTTTGCCCGAATCCTACATGGCCTCGTAGTTCGGGCCGCCGCCGCCCTCCGGCGGAACCCAGGTGATGTTGCCGTTCGGATCCTTCACGTCGCAGGTTTTGCAATGGACGCAGTTCTGGGCGTTGATCTGGAAGCGCGGAGCCGCGCCCTCCTCCACCCATTCATAGACGCCGGCCGGGCAGTAACGGTTCGAGGGGCCGGCAAAGATGTCGTGTTCCGAGGTCTTCTGAAGGTTCATGTCGGCAACCCTGAGATGAACCGGCTGGTCCTCTTCGTGGTTGGTGTTGGACAGGAACACCGACGAGAGCTTGTCGAAGGAGATCTTGCCGTCGGGCTTGGGATAGTTTTTCGGTGCGTGGCTCTTCGCCGGATCGAGCGTGGCGCGGTCGGGCTTGGCGTGCGACTGCGTGCCGAACAGCGAGACACCGAACAGCGTGTTGCACCACATGTCGAAGCCGCCGAGCGCGACACCGAGCACGGTGCCGAACTTCGACCATAGCGGCTTGACGTTGCGCACCAGGAACAGGTCCTTGCCGACCGGGGAAGATCGCCATGCATTCTCATATTCGGCGAGCTCGTCATTGGCACGGCCCGCGGCGAGCGCGGCGGCGACATGCTCGGCAGCGAGCATGCCCGAGCCCATCGCGTTGTGCACGCCCTTGATGCGCGGCACGTTGACGAAGCCCGCGGCACAACCGATCAGCGCACCACCGGGAAAGCTGAGCTTCGGCACCGATTGGTAGCCGCCCTCGGTGATGGCGCGCGCGCCATAGGCGAGCCGCTTGCCGCCTTCAAAGGTGCCGCGGATCGAGGGATGGGTCTTGAAGCGCTGGAACTCATCGAACGGCGACAGATAGGGATCGTCGTAGTTGAGATGCACGACGAAGCCGACGGCCACGAGATTGTCGTCGTAATGATAGAGGAAAGAGCCGCCGCCGGTCTTCATGCCGAGCGGCCAGCCGAAGGAATGCTGGATCATTCCCTTCTGATGCTTGGCCGGATCGATCTGCCAGACCTCCTTCAGGCCGATGCCGAATTTCGCCGGCTCGCTCTTGGCATCCAATGCGAACTTGGCGATGAGTTGCTTGGTGAGGCTGCCGCGGGCGCCTTCGGCGAACAACGTGTACTTGCCGAGCAATTCCATACCGCGGGTAAAGGAGTCCTTCAGCGAGCCGTCCTTGGCGATGCCCATGTCGCCGGTGGCGATGCCCTTCACCGTACCGTTCTCGTCGTAGAGCACCTCGGCAGCCGCAAAGCCCGGGTAGATTTCGACGCCGAGCGCTTCGGCTTTCCGCGCCAGCCAGCGACAGACATTGCCGAGCGAACCGATGTAGCAATGATGATTGTTCATCAGCGGCGGCATCATGAAGTTCGGCAGCTTGATCGCGCCGCCCGCCGTCATCCAGTAGAAGCGGTCGTCCTTGACCTCTGTCTTTAGCGAGCAGTCGGGATCATTCCGCCAGTCGGGAATAAGCTTGTCGAGGCCGGCGGGATCGATCACGGCGCCTGAGAGAATATGCGCGCCGACTTCCGAGCCCTTCTCCACCACGACGATGTTGAGATCGGCGTTGAGCTGCTTCAGCCGGATCGCGGCCGACAGGCCCGAGGGGCCGGCGCCGACGATGACGACGTCGAATTCCATGGATTCGCGCGGAGGAAGTTCTTCGGTGCTCATCTGATCTCAGCCCTTGAGACGGTCCTTGGTCGTTTGCGCCCTCTTGTTTCCGATTTTTCCGGGCAGGACAACCTCGGAAATGCGTTTCGCTGGGATGCAAGGCCCCCTAAACTGACCTAAATGTCATAAGTAGCCATGATCAGCGAACCCGCCCCCACCGTCCGCGAGCTGCTGGCCTTCTATCTGGAGGCCGGCGTCGATTGCGCGCTTGCCGAGGAACCGATCGATCGCCTGGCCGAGCCGGAGGCGCCGCCCCCGGCCGCACGCGCGGTTCAGCCGGTCGAAGCGCCGAGGCCCATTGCAGCGCCGGCCGTGATGCGCGGCGAGGCTGCGCCCGCGCCTGACGTTGCGATCGCCTCGGCGCGCGAGGCCGCGCGGACCGCACCGACGCTGGAGGCGCTACGCGAGCTGATGCAGAATTTCGACGGCTGCGCTTTGAAGAACACCGCGACGCGGCTGGTGTTCGCCGACGGCAACCCGCAAGCGCGCATCATGTTCGTCGGCGAAGCGCCGGGTCGTGATGAGGACATCGAAGGACTGCCCTTCGTCGGGCGCTCGGGAAAGCTGCTCGATCGCATGATTGGCGCGATCGGGCTCGATCGCAGCAAGGTCTATATTGCCAACGTCATCCCGTGGCGGCCGCCCGGCAACCGCACGCCGACGCCGCAGGAGACGCAAACCTGCCTGCCCTTCATCCAGCGCCAGATCGAGCTCGTGAATCCCGACGTGCTGGTGACGCTCGGCAATCCCTCGACACAGACGCTGCTCTCGACGCGCGAAGGCATCATGCGCACGCGCGGTCGCTGGTTCGACTACGACACGGGCGAGCGCGTCATCCGCGCGCTGCCGACATTCCATCCGGCCTATCTGCTGCGCTCGCCGTCCTACAAGCGGCTGGCCTGGCAGGATCTGCGCGCGATTGCGAAAGTGCTGGCGGGGTAGCTCGCACTCGTGTCCCGGCTGTGCGGAGAGATAGGCCCCGGCTCAGCAGCGCAGCATTTCATGCCGCGCTGCGTCCGGGGCACGAGAGCTCCTCACGTCCCCTTCGGGCGCACGATGGCCCAGCCGATGCGCAGCAGCGGCTGACGGCCGTTCACCAGCCATTCGAAGGCGCGCGGCACTTCGGGCACGATGCCGGGGAAGCGTTTGGCGATCTCCGGCGGCGGGGTGCCGGCGGTATCGGAGGCGCGCCAGACCACGACGCCGCCAGTCTCGCTGAACCTCGCCGGTGTGAACCAGGGCGTGCGCTGCGGCTCGGCGTCGATGAGCAGATGTGGCCGGCCGGAATGCAGCGCGATCAGGCTCGCAAGCTGCGTCTCGCCGGCGACCGCGCGCAGACGCTGGTTGGTGCGGCGAGCAAAGCTGTCGTCGAAAAAGTCCGAGATCGCACGCGCAGGCATCGAGGTCGTGATCTCGCTGGTCCCGGCCCAGGGCATCAGGAGAACCGCCAGCACGATGCCCGCAGCGGGCGCGGCGACGGCGGCCGCCCACACCGTGCGCAGCACGCGGGCGCGGCGCATCGCGATCAGGTCGCCGGCGGCGACGATCACGGCGAGGCCCGACATCAGCAGTACGAGGCCTGCCCCGCCCGCCACGCTATCGAGCCCGAGCAGGCCGGAGATCAGGACCGCACCGAGCGCGGGCGCGAGCGCAAAGAAGTAGACGAAGTTGCGCGCCAGCGGCTCGACCGGCGGCCGGTAGATGATGGGCGCGTCCTCGCTCTTGCCGGCGAACCACGTCGTGTTGAGGAAGGTCAGCACCGGAATCGCAACCGCGCCGAGCAAGAGGCCGCCGAACAGCCAGGCTGTGTTGATCGTACGTAGCTTCAAATCCTCAAGCTGCGGCAAGGCCGGCATGGACAGCGTCTCGGCACGCATCAGCCAGATCGCATAGGGTAGGACCAGCACGGCAACGACGACGAGCGCATAGATCGGATCGAGCACGCGCAGCGTTTTTCGGCCGCCTTCGGTCGCGACCGCGAAGATGACGAGCAGCAGCAACAGACCAATGGCAGCGGGCGTCGTCAGCAGCAGCAGCCCGGCGGCGATCGACCAGGCGAACCAGGCGTTGCCGCGGCGCTGGCCGATCAACTGCCAGGAGTGCAAGAGGAGCAGCGCCCAGAGCGGGCGCGCCAGCACCATCGGACCGAAGTCGAGCGCGGGCGAGGAGAACGCCAGCACCGTCATGGTCAAAAGCACGGCGAGCACCGCCTGCTGCGTGCCGACCACCGCGCGCGCCAGATGATAAAGCGCGATGAAGGTCGCGATCTCGCAGAGCTCGGCCAGCACATAGACGCCGATCATGTGGTTGCCGGCGGCGCGATAGGCGATGTCGGCGAGCCAGAAGGCCAGCGGCGGCCCGAGCCCGGTGCCGACCTGATATTCGCGGCCAAAGGCAAGCAGCGTGGCGAGATTGCCGGGTGGGCTGCGATAGAAGATCAGCGCCACGAACAGCCACATCGCGGCCTGGAGCAGCACCACGATCCACACCACCAGCCGCGGCCGGGCGCGGATCAGCTCGATGACCAGGGAGGTAAACCGCATGCAAGGTCCGAAATGATGCAGCCAACCCGTCCAAGCCGGCGCGTCCATGTCTGATAAAGCGCGCTGCGCGCCGTGGCAACCAACTCGTCTCCCTCTCCCCGTTCTTACGGATAGAGGTGAAACCCGCCGCTAGAGATTGGCCGAAACGTCGACCGGTACCTCTGCCTCAACCTGCACAACCGCCTCATCCACGGCCGTGAACAGGTCGCGCCCGGGTTCGACCGTCCAGGGCATGTGCTTCTCGCGCGCCGCGACGACGGGGGCGAAGAAGCTGCGGTGGTGGATCGAGGGACCGAGGCGGTCGAGCGCGTTCAGGTGCTCCGGTACGGCGTAGCCCTTGTGCTGCTCGAAACCGTAGCCCGGACAATCGGCTGCCAGTGCGCACATCAGCCGGTCGCGCGTCACCTTGGCAATGATCGAGGCGGCCGCGATCGAGAGCACCAGGCCATCCCCGCCGATCACGGCCTCGCAGTCGCAGGCCGTATCGAGCCTGTCGCGACCGTCGACGAAGACGTGGCGGGGCGACTCTGGCAGCGCCACCACCGCGCGCTTCAGCGCCCAGAGCGAGGCGCGCAATATATTGTCGCGGTCGATACGCGCCGGCGAGGCGACGGCGACCGAGACCTGCGCGGTTGCGCAGATCTTGTCGAACAGCTTTTCGCGCTCCTCGGCCGTCAGGCGCTTGGAATCGTCAATGCCTCGCGGGATCCGGTTTGGGTCGAGGATCACGGCGGCCGCCACCACAGGCCCGGCCAGCGGCCCCCGTCCCGCCTCGTCGCAACCGGCAACCGGCCAGACGCCGCGCTTGATCAACGCGCGCTCGCGGCGAAAGCTCGGCGGCGCGATGGTGATGATACCCTTGGCGGCCTTTTCGGCGCCCTTAGGTTCCTTCGCGGCCGCTTTGGGCTCTTTCTTCGCGGCTTTCCTGGCCGGCTTGCTGGCGGACTTGTCCCGAATCATGGCCGCGATCGTGCGCACGCAGGTCCGGCCTGCGCAACCGGGAACCTCGGATATTCCCGTTATTCAGACCCGCCTGAGTCAGAACAGGCTGAGCTGCTCGCCGCCGCGCTTCGGCTTGGCGAAGTGATCGGTGGTCAGCTTCGACCTGCGCTTGTTCAGACCTAGCCGCTCGCAGGCTATCTCGAAGCGGCGACCGATGGTCCAGGCCATTGGACCGGTGCCCTTCATCCGCTCGCCCCATTTCGAGTCGTAGTCGCGACCGCCGCGCATGTCGCGGATCAGGGTGAAGACGTGGCGGTAGCGATCCGGGTAGTTCGCCATCAGCCATTCACGGAAGAGGTCGCGGACCTCGAGCGGCAGCCGCAGCAGCACATAGGAGGCTTCCTTGACGCCGGCATGCGCGGCCGCATCCAAGATGCGTTCGATCTCGGAATCGTTCAGCGCAGGGATCACGGGAGCGACCATCACGGTCGTCGGGATACCGGCCTCCGTAAGCTGCTTCAGCACCTCCAGACGCTTGGGCGGCGTGGAGGCGCGCGGCTCCATGGTGCGCGCCAGCTTCGGATCGAGCGTCGTCACCGAGATCGCGACCTTGGCGAGGTTGCGCTTGGCCATGCGCGAGAGGATATCGATGTCGCGCGTCACCAGAGCCGATTTGGTGACGATGCCGACGGGATGGCCGGCGCTCTCCAGCACCTCCAGGATGCCGCGCATGATTTTGCGCTCACGCTCGATCGGCTGATAGGGATCAGTGTTGGTGCCGATAGCGATCATCCGCGGCTCATAGCCGGTCGCGGCAAGTTCCTTCTCGAGCAGCGCCGGCGCCTCGGGCTTGGCGAACAGTTTCGACTCGAAGTCGAGCCCAGGCGAGAGCCCGAGATAGGCGTGGGTCGGCCGCGCGAAGCAATAGACGCAACCGTGCTCGCAGCCGCGGTAGGGATTGATGGAACGGTCAAAGCCGATGTCGGGGGAGTCGTTCCGGGTGATTACCTTGCGCGAGTTGTCGACGGCCACGGTGGTCTTGAACGGCGGCAGTTCCTCGAGGCTCTGCCAGCCGTCATCGAAGGCGACGCGCGCCTCGGCCTCATAACGGCCGCTGGCGTTGGATTGGGCGCCCCGCCCGCGCCTGCGCTCGCGGTCGATCGCGACGGCAAGCTCAGGAAACGCGGAAGGCGCACCCGCCGGCTCGGAGGGCGCCGTGACCGGCGGGTGCTTGAGGGCATGAGAGGATGCTCGACTCATGAAACCAAGATAGCACGCGATCGGAACAAATCAAGAACAAGAACGTAAAAGCCGCAAAACAACCCCATGCAAAGTAGCCGCCCAAACTTAGCGCACCGAATTTTGACCTCGCTCAAGGGTTGCCGGCCGCGTTGCCGTTTGATGCCGCCGGTAGAAACGGGATCGATCGCCCGGGAACCGGGTTGGTGACGGTCGTCGCAACAAGGGCAGCCCATCATGACAAGCCAACAACAAGCGCGCGCCAGCGGAGGCGACCTCGACCTGCTCGATCGCTACTGGCGCGCCGCCAACTACTTATCCGTCGGACAAATCTACCTTTTGGACAATCCGCTGCTGCGCGAGCCGCTCCGCCCCGAGCACATCAAGCCGCGCCTGCTCGGCCATTGGGGGACGACGCCGGGGCTGAACTTCATCTATGCCCATCTGAACCGCGCGATCCGCACGCTCGATCTCAGCGTCCTCTATATCTGCGGCCCCGGCCATGGCGGCCCGGGCATGGTCGCCAATACCTATCTCGAAGGCAGCTATAGCGAAATCTATCCAGACATCGGGCGCGATGCGGACGGATTGCGCAAGCTGTTCAGGCAGTTCTCCTTCCCCGGTGGCATTCCGAGTCACGCGGCGCCGGAGACGCCGGGCTCGATCCATGAAGGCGGCGAGCTCGGCTACGCGCTGGTGCACGCCTATGGCGCCGCGCTCGACAATCCCGAGCTGATCGTCGCCTGCGTCGTCGGTGACGGCGAGGCTGAGACAGGGCCGCTTGCCGCGTCCTGGCATTCGAACAAGTTTTTGAATCCTGCGCATGACGGCGCGGTGCTGCCGATCCTGCATCTCAACGGCTACAAGATCGCCAACCCCACCGTGCTCGGACGGATGCGCCACGGGGAGATCCGCGATCTGTTCCGTGGGCTAGGCCACGAGCCGCTGTTCGTCGAGGGTGATGATCCCAAAACGATGCACAGGATCATGGCGGACGCGCTCGACGTGGCGCTGGCGAGCATCCGCTCGATTCAGCAGCATGTGCGCGAAACAAAGACCACGATCGAGCGGCCGCGCTGGCCGATGATCGTGCTGCGCTCACCGAAGGGCTGGACCGGACCAAAGGAGGTCGACGGGCTGAAGGTCGAGGGCTTTTGGCGTGCCCACCAGGTGCCGGTTGCCAATTGCCGCGAAAATCCGGCGCATCTGAAAGTGCTCGAAGCCTGGATGAAGAGCTACGCGCCGGAGGAGCTGTTCGACCCCCACGGCACGCTTGTTCCCGAATTGCAGGCCCTCGCCCCCACCGGCGACCGCCGCATGGGCGCAAATCCGCACGGTAATGGCGGGCTGCTGAAGCGCGAGCTGAAGCTGCCCGATTTCCGCAACTTTGCCGTCGAGGTGAAGCAGCCGGGCAAGACGGTCGCCGAGGCGACGCGCGAGCTTGGCAAATTCCTGCGCGACGTCGTCAGGCTGAATGCGGATGCCCGCAACTTCCGCATCATGGGCCCGGACGAGACCGCGTCAAACCGGCTTGACGCCGTATTCGAGGCGACCGAACGGGTCTGGATGGAGCCGACCGAGCCTTATGACGTCCACCTCGCCCAGGATGGGCGTGTCATGGAGGTCTTGAGCGAGCATCTCTGCCAGGGCTGGCTCGAAGGCTATCTGCTCACCGGACGCCACGGCTTCTTCTCCTGCTATGAAGCCTTCATCCACATCGTCGATTCGATGTTCAACCAGCACGCCAAATGGCTGAAGGTATCGCGCGAGCTGACCTGGCGGCGGCCGATCGCCTCGCTCAACTATCTCTTGACCTCGCATGTCTGGCGCCAGGACCATAATGGCTTCAGCCATCAGGATCCCGGCTTCGTCGATCTCGTCACCAACAAGAAAGCGGACATCGTCCGCGTCTATTTCCCGCCGGACGCCAACACGCTGCTGTGGGTCGCCGATCACTGCCTGCGCACCTATGACCGCATCAACGTGATCGTTGCCGGCAAGCAGCCCGCGCCGCAATGGCTCACCATGCAAGATGCGGCGACGCATTGCGATGCCGGTATCGGCATCTGGACCTGGGCCGGCACGGAAGATGCCGATGGCGAGCCTGACGTCGTGATGGCCTGCGCCGGCGACGTGCCGACGGTGGAAACGCTCGCAGCGGTCGATCTGTTGCGGAAGGCGCTGCCCGATCTGAAGATCCGCGTCGTCAACGTCGTCGATCTCATGACGCTGCAACCGAAGGAGCAGCATCCGCACGGCCTTTCCGATCGCGATTTCGACTCGCTGTTCACGCACGACAAGCCGGTGATCTTCGCCTATCACGGCTATCCATATCTCATCCATCGCCTGACCTACAGCCGCGCCAACCATGCCGGCATGCATGTGCGCGGCTTTGCCGAGGAAGGCACCACGACGACACCGTTCGACATGGTCGTGCTCAACGAGCTCGATCGCTATCATCTGGCAATCGAGGCGATCGAGCGCGTACCTGATCTCGCGACGAAAGCCGCGCAGATCAAGCAGCAGTTCCGCGATGCCCTGCTCAAACATTCGCGCCACGTGCGCGAGCACGGCGAGGACATGCCGGAGATCCGCGACTGGGTGTGGCCGAGCGGTGCGGGCGGGACGACGCGGGCTTAAAACGCGATGAGATCAAGACGATTAGCCATCTTGGGGACACCTCTCCCCAGCGGGCCGAGCCGCTCAGTCCCGAGTCCTTCGGCGCCTCTCATTTCTGTCCGACGCAGGTCCGTGCCGGAGCGTCCGCAGGACGGCAATGAAGAGCAGCGCTGCGACTGGCCAATGAAACCAGATTCTGTGCAGACCCGTGAAAACATTGATCAGAATCAGAAAGGCCGAAACTGTGAGAATTGTTGCAACGGGGCGAGGCAGGATCGCCCAACGATCCGAGATGAAGCTCATCCAGTTGGACGGCTCGTATCGGCCGCGAATCGTTTGAGCACCAGCTTCCGAGCCTGCAGCCGCTCCAACCTGAGGAGCAGGGCTTGCGCCACCTCGCCCAACGGCTCCGCCGCCCAGGGTCACCCGATAGGTGGTTACGGGGGCCACGTTCTTCATCTGTTGCTGGCCGAGACAGTCAAAGCCAAGAGATAATTTGTTGTGCACCTGATCGTAGACGGAAGCGGAGATCACGACGCCACCGGGCTCGGCGAGTTCTTGCAGCCGCGCCGCGATGTTGACCCCGTCGCCAAAAATGTCGGAACCATCCACCATCACATCACCCAGATTGACGCCGATGCGAAACCGCATCTGGGGCGCGTGAGGTGGTGGGGCCGAATTCTGACTGGAAACTTCCTGCTGAATCTCGACCGCGCATTGCACGGCCTCGACCACGCTGGCGAACTCGGCGATCACGGCGTCGCCCCATGTATTCACAATCCGCCCGTCGTGGCGCTCCACCAATCCTGCAATGGCAGTGCGGCAGCGGCGCAGCATCTCCAGCGTTCCCGCTTCGTCCGCTCCCATCAGGCGAGAATAGCCGTGCACATCCGCGCACAGGACAGTCGTCAGCCGCCGTTTCACCTTGTCCTCAGTCATCGACCATATGGTATCTTACTGACCGCCGAATGCACTAGGCATCGACCGGCGCGACAGCGGTTAGTGGCGTTCATGACCATCGCGTCCTTTGCTGCGCCTGCACAAAAGTCGTCGCTGTCGGAACAACACAGTACGTCCCTTGTTCTAATGAGTTCCGGCGAGGATCTGGATACAGCCGATCACGACCTCGATCACGATCAGCACCACCACAGCCACTTCGAGGCGCAGTGAACGCTGCGTGTCGATGATATCGGTCAGCGCGTTCGCGGTCCCGGAAATCGCGGCAAGCTTGCGCTCGAGCGTGTCGAGGCGCTCCTTCAATTCATACTCGTCCTCGAGCCGCGAATAGAGGCGGTCGAGCCCGGGTTTCTCCCAGAGCACGTCGGGCTTCTCCGCGACGGCGACACGGCCAGCGACGCGCTGCTGCACCAGCAGCGCGTTGCCGATCAGTTGCAGGATTCCCTTGCGTCGGCGCGGCGTGCGGCCGCGCTGAGCAAGCTCGCGCGCAAACGGCTCGATGACGTCGAAGACGGCGGCGACGCGGCGCTCGTCGCGGGCGAGCGCCGTGCTCTTGGCGAGCGCATCAGCGATGAGAAGCAGCCGGTCGTCGGAGAATTTGCTGATGCAGATCGGTCCGCCCGGCTGGATCACTTCGGCGTTCTCGTCGTTGCAGAGCTGCGCGTGCGCGGTCTCCTCCTCGTAGGGGCTGAACTCACCAATCACGCGCGGCTTCAATGTGTCGATCAGGACCTTCTCTTCGGAGGGCAAGAGGCCGATCAGCACCACGACGCCGTAGCGAAAGATCACGGCGAGTCCGGCGTGGACGCGGAACGCAACCGGCGTCGACGACACCAGCGTTCCGATCTCCAGGCCCGCCGCATTGATGCGGTCGCCCAGCATCACGGCACGGATCCGCAAACCAGGTGCCGCGTCCGCCCTGGACGGTGCTGCAGTTACGCCAACAGTCAGTTGATCGGCATTCACACGAATATCCTGCTTGGTATCCTGCTTGGCGTTACGGTGAGGCGGTAGGCGACTGTGCTGGAGCCAACGAAGAGCTCAAGATCGCGATCGCAGATAATGCAGCATATTCGCCGCGCTCACATCTTCGCGATGATAGCGTGGTCCGATGCAATCCGGCGCCGCATTTCGCACCGATGAGATCACCTTTTCGCATGATTGCTCACCCCTTGCGGCAAAGCGCCGGGCACTACAATGGCGGCCGAAATTTGCAAGAATGTGATTTGCCGCGCATGGACAAGCTTCGCGATGAAAACGGCCGCACGCATGCGGAGCGCGGGGACGCCGAAAGATGCCGCAAGACTACGGCCTTGGCGCGACATGCTTGGCTGCGGAGGGCTGCACGGTTTACCATTCTGCGACACCGTAGCACCAACGCGCCGGCAAATCGTTGCGTCCGGCGCCGCCGCACGGTTATACGCTATAACAATTGCGCTTTTCCCACAGCTTGAGACCATTGAAGCCTCAATCATGCTGAGCGTCATCATACCGACCGAAGGCGTCGAACAGCCGGCGGTCGCAACTCTGGCCGCGCTGGTCCCCGGGGCCGCTGCCGGCCTGATCAAGGAAGTTCTCCTGGTCGACGGCACGCGTAACGGCGTGATCGAGCGCGTCGCCGACGTCGCGGGCTGCCGCTTCATCGGCTACGAAGGCTCGACGCAAGGCGCGGCGCTTGCCGCCGGGGCGCTCCAGGCGCGTTCGCCCTGGCTGATGTTCCTGCATGCCGGCGCGGTGCTCGAGACCGGCTGGATCGAAGAGACCACGCAGTTCATCCAGGCGGTCTCCGCCAGCGGACGCGACCGCGCGGCGGTCTTCCGCTATGCGCGCTCGCCCTACAATGATACCAGCCTGCGCGACATCATCCGCCTAGTGGCGCGGAAAATCATGGGGCCCCTGGGCGATCAGGGGCTTCTGATTGCGCGCGACCATTACGACCGGATCGGCGGCTACCCGCCCCAGGCGCGCCGTTCCGAGGCGCAGTTGCTACGGCGGCTCGGCCGCTCGTCCCGAACGCTGTTGCGGAGCAAGATCGTCACGGTGACGTGAGGCCGAAATATACTTGCCAAAGTCAACTAATTAATTGACAATGGCAAGTATTGGAGGTGCCCCATGTCGCCAAGCATGTCATCCAGCCTGCCCGCAGGCGCTTCTGCCGGACACGTGTCCGACGACCAGGTGGAGGCGGTTCGCGCCTTCAACCGCTTCTACACCCGCAAGCTCGGCGTGCTCGACCAGCAGCTTCTGAAAACGCCATTCTCGCTCAGCGAGGCGCGCGTGCTCTACGAGCTCGCCCATGGCGGCGAGCGCTCGGCCAAGGAGATCGGCATCGAGCTCGGGCTCGACCCAGGCTATCTCAGCCGCATCGTGCAGAACTTCGACGACGCGGGCCTGATCGCGCGCAAGCCGCTCGCAACCGATCGGCGGCAATATCAACTGAGCCTGACGGCGAGGGGCCGGCAGGCCTTCGCAAGGCTCGAGCGCTCGTCGCAAGAGGACGTCGCCGCGATGCTGC
Source organism: Bradyrhizobium sp. UFLA05-109 (assembly GCF_054185165.1). NCBI lineage: Bacteria > Pseudomonadati > Pseudomonadota > Alphaproteobacteria > Hyphomicrobiales > Nitrobacteraceae > Bradyrhizobium > Bradyrhizobium sp. UFLA05-109. Next base: position 85,652 of record NZ_JBBIAR010000034.1, read on the forward strand.
GGCCGCTCAACGATGCCGATCGCAATCGGCTGACGGGTGCGATGGACACGGTCGAGCGATTGCTCGCGATGCCGCGCGCCCACCCGGCGGCCGCCTCGTTGCGCGATCCGCGGCCCGGCGACATGGGCTGGGTGGTGCAGAGCCACGGCGCGCTCTATGCCAGCGAATATGGTTTTGATTCAGGCTTCGAGGCGCTCGTTGCGGAGATCGTCGCAAAATACATGACTTCTTACGACGCCTCGCGCGAGCGCTGCTGGATCGCCGACATCGAGGGGCGCCCGGTCGGCTCGGTGTTCCTGGTGAAGGCGAGCGACGACGTCGCCAAGCTGCGCCTCCTGCTGCTCGACCCCACGGCGCGCGGCCACGGCGTCGGCCAGCGGCTGGTCGCCGAATGCGTCGCCTTTGCGCGCGCCTGCGGCTATCGGCAGATGACGCTGTGGACGCAAAGCATTCTGGTCGGCGCACGCAAGATCTATCAGGATGCCGGCTTCAAGCTGGTGGCGAGCGAGCCGCATCGCAGCTTCGGCCAGAATTTGATCGGCGAAACCTGGGAGCGCGAGCTCTGATGCGCGCGCGGCACCAAGCTGCGCGCCACGTCACGGCAGAACTGGTCGATCTCTACAAACGCCGCGCGCGACGGCTGCACCGCGATGCGTGCCGCGAGCTATGGCGCGCGGTGCGGCTGTCGCTGAGACTCAAGGCCAGGAAAGAGTGAATTCAGCGGAGCGAGATGCGCATCGCGCCATCTTCGCTCGCAAGGGAGAAGGGAAAGCATCGTGATTGGCTCAAGAAAGAGCTCCTCACGTGCCTGCGTCATTACACCGTCGCGCCTTGCGCTTTCGGTCTGCGCAAATGCTCGTCGAGGCGTGGCATGATCTCGACGAAGTTGCAGGGGCGCGTGCGATAGTCGAGTTGGGCAGCGAGGATGCCGTCCCAGCCGTCGCGGCAGGCGCCGGGCGAACCCGGAAGGCAGAAGATGTAGGTCGCACCGGCAACTCCAGCGGTGGCGCGGCTCTGGATCGTCGACGTGCCGATCTTGGCGTGGCTCATCATGTGAAACGCGATCGAGAAGCCGTCCATTCGCTTCTCGAACAAGGGCTCGATCGCCTCCGGCGTCACGTCGCGCCCGGTGAAGCCGGTACCGCCGGTGGTGATGACGACGTCGACGCCGGCGTCCGCGATCCAGCGGCGGATGACGTCGCGGATCGCCTCGACATCGTCGGTAACGATCTCCCGCGCGGCGAGATGATGGCCGGCTGCCGTAATCCTGTCCGCCAGCGTCTGGCCGGACTTGTCGTCGGCGAGCGCGCGCGTGTCGGAGACAGTGAGCACCGCGATGTTGAGCGGGATGAATTGCTTTGTTTCGTCGATGGAGGACATTGTTGCTCCCTCGTGTCCCGGACGCGATGCAGCGCAAGGCGCTGCGTCGCAGAGCCGGGACCCATTGTTGAGAGACCGGCCTAGATCGGTCCCACTCAGCAGCGCAGCATTTCATGCCGCGCTGCGTCCGGGGCACAAAACTCTCCCGACTACAACGACCCGCCGCCGAACGTGTTGCAGGCCTGCACGCTGCCTTGCTGGTAGCCGGTCATGAACCAGCGCTTGCGCTGCTCGGCCGAGCCGTGGGTGAAGGAATCAGGCACGACGCGGCCCGTGGCCTGGCGTTGTAGCGTGTCGTCGCCGATCGCGCTCGCCGTGGTGAGCGCCGCGTCGATGTCGCCCGGTTCGAGGAAGTTCGGACGCTTCTTCGCCTCGCGGTTGACCCAGACGCCGGACAGACAGTCGGCCTGCAATTCCACCTTCACCTGGAGCGCGTTGGCCTCGGCCTTGGAACCGGCCTGCTGCTGCAGCCGCGTCACGCGGGGAATGATGCCGAGCAGATTCTGGATGTGATGGCCGGCCTCATGGGCGATGATGTAGGCGGTCGTGAAATTACAGGCGGACTTGCCGGAGCAGCCGCGGAAGCGGGTCTCGACCTCGCGAAAGAAGCCGGTGTCGAGGAAGATCGTCTTGTCAGGCGGGCAGTAGAACGGTCCCATCGCCGATTGCGCCATGCCGCAGCGGCCGCCATTGGTGGCGTTGCGGAACAGCACGATCTTGGGACCGGTGTAGGACTGGCCGCTGGCCTGGAAGATCTCGCTCCAGCGATCGTCGATCTCGCCCAGGATGCCGGAGATCATGCTGCCCATCTCGTCGGTCGGCGCGCCGCGCTTCACCTGCCCGCCCGATGCCTGGCGATCGGTCTGGTAGCTCGGCGCCTGGCCGCCGCCGGTGAGGATCTCGGCGCCGCCGATCAGGATGCGCGGATCGATGCCGAAGGCATAGCCGAGCAGGCCGAGCACGATGAGGGTGCCGATGCCGAGGCCGCCACCGCCCATCGGCAAACCGAAACCACCACCGCCGCCACCACCAAACCCACCACCACCCTCGTCGCGACGATCCTCGATGTCGTCGCTGCGGCGGAAATCATCGTAACGCATGGCGGCTTCCCTTTGAGTCCCTGATTGCTTCCGCGGGACACGCAACAGCGCAAGACCTACCCGCGTCACAAACGTAAAATTTCCGATCTGTTAATCAATATCCTGCTCGGCAAAAATTGCCTAGTGCGACAGCTCGCCCATGGCTGCATTTTTTTCCTGTAGAGCAGCAATTTTTCCGCAAAAAAGTTTCGCACGCGCGAGGCGATTGCAGCTGCGCGAACGCGAAATATGCTGCAAAACACGAGTGATCCACGCATCTTCGCGAACGCACTGCGCGATGTCGAAGCAATCTCGAGACAATGCGGGTTAAGTCGTTTTTTACTTTGCGCGGTCAATGTAGGGGCCAGTCGGTTGTTTGGTCCCGCGTCGCCGACAGCGTCGCCTGAGTCAGAGTTCTTGAGTCATGGTTGTGTCGCGTCGCGGGGCGTCTGCAAGGGCGCCCCGCACAAATTTTGAGTCCGCCTCGCATCGCATCATCGTCGGCGATTGCGTCGCCGAGATGTCGAAGCTGGCATCCGGTTCGGTCGATCTGGTGTTCGCAGATCCGCCCTACAATCTTCAGCTCAAGGGCGATCTCAAGCGCCCCGACGAATCCCATGTCGATGCCGTCAACGACGCTTGGGACAAGTTCGATTCGTTTTCGGCCTATGACGACTTCACCCGCGCCTGGCTGCTCGCCTGCCGCCGCGTGATGAAGCCGTCGGCGACGATCTGGGTGATCGGCTCCTATCATAATATCTTCCGCGTCGGCGCGATCATGCAGGACCTCGGCTTCTGGCTCCTGAACGACATCGTGTGGCGCAAGTCCAATCCGATGCCGAATTTCCGCGGCCGCCGTTTCACCAACGCGCACGAGACCATGATCTGGGCCGCGCGCGACGAGAAGGCCAAGGGCTATACCTTCAACTACGAAGCGCTGAAGGCGGCCAATGAGGACGTGCAGGCACGCTCCGACTGGCTGATCCCGCTCTGCACCGGCGAGGAGCGCCTCAAGGGCACCGACGGCAAGAAGGTTCACCCGACGCAGAAGCCGGAAGGTCTGCTCGCGCGCGTGCTGCTATCGTCGTCCAAGCCCGGCGATCTCGTGATCGATCCCTTCAACGGCACCGGCACCACCGGCGCAGTCGCCAAAAGGCTCGGCCGCAGCTACATCGGCTTCGAGCGCGAACGGACTTACGCGCAGGCGGCCGAGGAGCGGATCGCGGCCGTCGAGCCGCTACCGGAAGAGAGCCTCGCCCCGTTCATGACCGCACGCGAGGCGCCGCGCGTAGCGTTCTCCGAGCTGATCGAGCGCGGCATGATCATGCCCGGATCAAAACTGTTCGACGCCAAGAAGAAGCTCGGCGCGCTGGTGCGTGCCGACGGCGCCATCATGCTGGGCGACAAGGTCGGCTCGATCCACCGCATCGGCGCGGTGGCGCAGGGCTCCGCCGCCTGCAACGGCTGGACCTACTGGCACGTCGAGACCAAGCAGGGCCTCAAGCTGATCGACGAGCTGCGCGCCGAAATCCGTTCCGGCATGGCGGAGTAGCGTCCCTCACCTTTTCGTCATTCCGGGGCATCGCGCGCCTCCGGAATGACGCGGCTCCTTGAATGGCCGAGCTCCCCGGACTACATTCCAGATAGGCTTCCTGTCTTGACCGGTCGAGCCATGCGACGACAGTCCGAGACACTGCTACTCCTGCCGCTGCTGCCGATCTTCCTGGTCGGCATGTTCCCGATGTTGATGATCGGACTTTTGGGCTTTGCCGGGCTCGCTCTGTTCGGCGTGCTGCTCGTCAGCGTCGGGCTCGCCAGCGGCAACGAGGCTCACGATACCTTCAATCACGACGTCATCGTCCACGGTTATGCTAAAGGCTCCGAGCGCGCCGCGCGGGCATCTGACGTGCATGCCGCGACGCGCCTTGCGCACCGCCTGGAAGCTGCGGGTCTCGGCGTGATCATCGCGGCGATCATTGGCTTTGTTTACACCGGCTGACCTGCACGGCGTGCAGGCTCCATCCACGAACACGTCACTTGTGCTTTTCGCAAGGGTTCGGGCAAGAGAGGGCCGCCGCGGCAATGATGCTGCGTCCGATCTCGGCTCAGAAAGGACTTGGGAGATTCTCGATGCTCAAATTCTACTTCAACGGCTCGCCGAACCCGACCAAGGTTGCGCTTTTTCTGGAAGAGTCTGCCCTGCCGTTCGAGCCGGTCGCGGTCGACACCCGCAAGGGCGAGCAGTTCACGCCCGAATTCCTCAAGATCAATCCCAACGCCAAGGTGCCGGCGATCGACGACGACGGCACCATCGTGTTCGATAGCAACGCCATCCTGCTCTATCTCGCCGAGAAGACCGGCAAGTTCCTGCCCGCGCCCGCCCTGCGCCCTCAGACGCTGTCATGGCTGATGTTCATCGCCACCGGTCTCGGCCCCTATTCGGGACAGGCCGTGCACTTCAGGCACTTCTCGCCGAAGGACCAGGACTACGCGCACAACCGCTACCAGTATGAAGGCCACCGCCACTACCAGATCCTCGACGATCATCTGGCGAAGCACCGCTACATGGTCGGCGACAGCTACTCGATCGTCGACATGGCGCTGTGGGGCTGGGCTCGCATGGCCGCCTTCGTGCTCGGCGAGGACGCACCGGCGAAATACCCGAACGTCAAGCGTCTCGTCGACGAGATCTCCGCGCGGCCCGCGGCGGCGCGCGCCATCGCGCTGAAGGACAAGTTCGCCTTCAAGACCGTGATGGACGACGAGGCCCGCGACAACATGTTCAAGCACATGAAGACGAAGGTGGCCTGACCGCCTGTCCTCCCGGGTCGCGCATCACCGCGCGGCCCGGCTCCCGCCGGCGCCGCCAGCGATCAGGCGGCGTGCACCGAGTTCAGGAACTTGGCGACCTCGAGCTTCAGCCGGCTGCTGTCCGCCGATAGCGACTTGGCGGAGGCCAGCACCTGCGAGGACGCCGAGCCTGTCTCCGAGGCGCCGCGCTGCACGTCGCCGATATTGGTCGAGACCCGCTGCGTTCCACGCGCCGCGTGCTGAACGTTGCGCGAGATCTCCTGCGTCGCCGCACCCTGCTCTTCCACGGCTGCCGCGACCGCGGCTGAGATCTCTGACAGCCGCTCGATGGTGCCGCCGATCTCCCGGATCGAGCCGACCGACTCCTCGGTCGCCGCCTGGATGCCGGAGACCTGCTGGGCAATTTCGCCGGTCGCCTTCGCCGTCTGCTCGGCCAATGCCTTGACCTCGGTGGCGACGACGGCAAAGCCGCGGCCGGCCTCGCCGGCACGCGCGGCCTCGATGGTGGCGTTCAGCGCCAGAAGATTGGTCTGGCCGGCGATCGTGCTGATCAGTTCGACGACGTCGCCGATGCGGGCAGCCGCCCTCGAGAGCTCTCCGACCCGCTCGTTCGTCCGGCCCGCCTGCGCCACGGCTTCATTGGCGATGCGCGCCGATTCCTGCACCTGGCGTGCGATCTCGCCCACCGACGAGGTGAGCTCCTCGGTGGCGGACGCAACTGCCTGCACATTGGCGGAGGCCTCCTGCGAGGCGGCTGCGACCTCCGTCGACAGATCCTGGGCGCGCGAGGCCGTGGTGGTCAGCGTGCTGGCCGAGGCTTCGAGCTCGCCCGACGCAGACGACACCGTCTCCACGATCTCGCCGACCGCCTGCTCGAACTGATCGGCGAGCCTGACCATGTCGGCCTTGCGCTGCTCGGCCTGACGCGCCTCTAGCTCCTTCTGCTCGGCGCGCATGCGCTCGGTCTCGACCATGTTGTCCTTGAACACCTGGATCGCCTTGGCCATGTCACCGATCTCGTCGCGATTGCCGCGTCCGGGAATCTCGACCCTCAGGTCGCCACCGGCGAGCCCTCCCATCGCGCGGGTCATCGCGGTGAGCGGTCCGACGATGCTGCGGGCGATGAGGAAGGCGACGATGCAACCGAACAGGAGGGCGACGGCGCCGGCCGCCTCCTGGATCGACGTCGTGCTCGCGATGACACCCTCGGCCGCTGCGCGCGATGCCTGATTTTCGGTCTTCAAACCGCTTTCCGCGACCTTGAGCTTGTCGATGCTTCGGACGATCAGGGGCGCGAGGTTGTTGTTGTAGATGTCGTCCGCCTTGAGCATCGCAGCGGATGTTGTCTCGAAGGCGTTCTTGTTGATCGTCAGCGATGCCTTAACCGGTGCGATCGCGGACTGGACCGCCTCCGGCAGCGTGGCACTCTCGAGCGCGGCGAGTTTTTGTTGCGTATTCTCGACGCTCGTCCTGAAGGCGGAAGCCCCCTTGCTGTCGCGCAAGGCCAGAAAACGCCAGTTCGCGATTCGGACAAGAACGATCTTGGATTCGAGATCCGCGACCGCGGCCGCGACTTCGGCATCGTGGGAGATGCGCGCAGCGATGACCAGCTTGGCGGCTTTTGCAGCCAGATCGTCGCCACCCGGCAACAGGGTCGCCCTGCCCGTCCTCATCTCGTTGACGGCGTCGCCGAGATCGTCGCGCAGGGACCGCATCTTCGCGATATCGCTGATGAGATCGTTGTAGAGCTTTCGCCGCTCCTCGGAGAGCGTCGCTTTCGCGCCCACCTGAAGCAGCTCGGTCGCCGCGGCCTCCCGGTCTCCAGCCTCCCTGAGAGACGGCTCGTTCCCGTCGTGGATATAGCGAAGGTTGGCCCGCTGGATCGCCTGGAGGTGGCTCGATATTTCCAGGACCCGCGCCGTGCTGTCCGAGAGGGCCGATGCCTTTGCGACCTGGTCCTGCACAGCCCACAGGTTCCAGACGGCCACCGCGGCCATGATCAGGCCAACCGCCACGAGAGCTGCGAAGCCGGCGTAAAGACGCCCCCTGATCTTTAAACGAACGCTCGCCATTTCCTCTGTCCATCCCAAGCAAGAGACGCGGGGCAGCCGGACGAACCTGAAATCGCCAGGCGACACCCTTGCAGCCGCTGATCGCCCGCCCGGCGACTCATTGTCCGCGGCGACACAATGCTCGACACTTGTTAATTGTGTCCTTCTCGCTTCGCGTGGACGCCGGTGGAACCCGGGCAGGACAACGCATTGATCAGGCGGGCGGTTTTACACAAGATCAGCCGAAGGCTCGAACGGCAAACGGATCGGACGCAAGCTCGTGCGAACAGGCGCGTCCCGGGCGCTTGTCCGCAACGCTGACACAATACGACCCGGATCAGCGTGCGGTCCCGCTCGAGGCTTGCGGAAACGGCCCCAGCGCTTTCTCGGTCAGGACCGAGTCGCAATATTCCCGGATCTCCTTGATCCTGCCGTCCTCGAGGCGAAACACCAGGCAATAGTCGTTGTCGTAGCGAGCGCCTTCCTTGGTGACGTTGTCGCCCTTGGCCTCGACCACGACGACGTCTCCGTCGGCGATGAAGCGGTGCGCCACCGTCCGCGTGCGGTCGCGAAGGCGCGAGCGGACGCGGCCGTGCAGCTCGTTGAGGATGGCGTCCTTCCCGGTGAAGGTTTGCGACCATGAATATTGCCCGGTCACGACCCAATTGGCGTCGTCGGCAAGGCGTTCGATGAACAGCGCGCGGTCGCGCGCGGCGGGATCGGGGTTCGCGGCGGCAGCGAAGATATCCTGCATCAGTTTCTTGTTGGCGGCGGCGCTCATGGCGGCTTCTCCCTTGCTTGAGTTCGCGGGGATCATCGCCGTCTCGTGCAAATTCTTCCAATCGATAGTTGTTATGATATCTATTCGCTTCATGAATTTGAATTCGCTTGACCTCAACCTGCTGAACGCGCTCGACGCGCTCTTGCGCGAAACGAATGTCAGCCGCGCCGCCTTGAGGATCGGGCTGTCGCAGCCTGCGACCAGCCACGCGCTGCAGCGCCTGCGCGACATCTTCGGCGATCCGCTTCTGGTGCGTACCGGCGCGCGGATGGAGCTGACGCCGCGGGCGCAGGCCCTGCGCGCCCCGCTTGCGCAGGCGCTCGACCAGGTGCGCGGGCTCTTCGTAGCAGAGGAATTCGATGCGGCGCGCAGTGAGCGGCAATTCCGCTTGATGATGCCCGACCTTGCCGTCGAACTTCTGATGCCCCCCTTGATGGAGAAGGTGACGCGCCTTGCGCCCAATGTCCGCATCGACGTGGTACCGTGGCGGGGACCTGCAATCTTCCACGCGGAGTTCGCCCGCACCATCGATCTCGTGATCTCGATCGGCAACGCCTTCAAGGGATTTCACCGGCAGCTGCTCTATACCGACAGCGATGCGCTCGCCGTGCGGCGCGGCCATCCCGTCGGCGCTAGGCTGAAGCGGCGCGAGACGTTCCTCGCTGCGCGCCACGTCGCCGTCATCATCCGCGGCCAGGGCGAGGACCTGATCGACACCTGGCTGCGCAGCAAAGGCATCGAGCGGCACATCGCGCTCGTCGTGTCAGGCTATCTCGAGGCGCTGCATGTCGCCGCCCGCACCGACCTCGTCGCCTTCGTGCCGCGCCGGCTGATCGCGGCGCTGTCGAGGCAACTTGCGCTCTCAACCGTGACGCCGCCGCTCGATCCCGGGATCGACGAGCAGTTCATGTTCTATCCGACCCGCACGCAGATGGATCCGGGCTCGATCTGGCTGCGACGGCTGATGCTGGAGACGGGACGGGATTTGGAGAAGCGGAAAGCTTCGTAGGGTGGGCAAAGCGAAGCGTGCCCACCACTTCTGTTGCAGCCAAGGCGGGATGGCGGGCACGGCGCTACGCGCCTTTGCCCACCCTACAACCCGAAGTCTCTCACGCCTTGTGCGCGTCCATCACCTTGCGCACGGCGGGCCGCTCGGACATCCGCTTGAAATGATCGGCGACCTTCGGTGTCGCCTTGATGTCGACGCTGTCGCCTTCGAGCCAGAGCGAGAGCGTATGGAGATAGGGATCGCAGATCGTGTACTGCTCGCCCATCACCCACGGCCCCTTCAGCATCTTCTGCTCGATCAGCGAGAAGCAGGCCCCCATGGTCTTCGGGATCATCCGCTTCATGTCCGCGAAGGAAGTCTCCTCCGCTGCCCAGCGCGCGCCGCGCATCTTGTGGGCGTGCGCCACGTGCACCGTCGAGCACAGATAGGAATTGAACGACTGCGCTTGCGCGAATGCGAAGGCATCGTCGAGCGGCGCGAGCTTGGCCTTGGGAAACATTTGCGCGATGTAGGCCAGCATCGCCGGCGTCTCGGTGAGGACCCCGCGATCGGTCACCAGCGACGGCACGCGGCCCTTGGGATTGATCGCGAGGTAGTCCGGGCTGTTCTGCTGGTTGGCCTTGAAGTCGATCCGTTCGATCGTGTAGTCGGCGCCGACCTCTTCCAGGGCGATGTGGGAAGCGACCGCGCAGGTGCCGGGGGTGTAGTAGAGCTTGAGCATGGGAGACCTCGTACCGAAAGGGCAACGTTAACTGCAGGTCGGCGCGGCGTCCATAGGCCGCTCTCTTCGCTGTTGCCCACCGCGGCTTCCCCGTGCGAAGACGCCGCCAATCGGAGGGGTTTTGACATGACGGTCCTCATCGCCGGCGGCGGCATCGGCGGGCTGACGCTTGCGCTCAGCCTGCACGGAATCGGCATTCCTGCAAAGGTGTTCGAGAGTGTCGCCGAGCTGAAACCGCTCGGCGTCGGCATCAACGTGCTGCCGCATGCGGTGCGCGAATTGATCGAGCTTGGCTTGATGGAGAAGCTCGATGCGAGCGGCGTGCGCACCCGCGAGCTCGCTTATTTCTCCAAGCACGGCAAGCCGATCTGGAGCGAACCGCGCGGGCTGGAGGCCGGCTACAAATGGCCGCAATTCTCGATCCATCGCGGCATCCTCCAGCAGCTCCTGCTCGACACAGCGGTCGAACGGCTCGGCCGCGAGAACATTCTGACCAGCCACCATCTCACGGGCTGGCAGGAGACGGCCGACGGCGTCCGCGCCGAGTTCATCGACAAGGCGACCGGCAAGCCCGCCGGAGCTTACGAAGGCGCGCTCCTGATCGCCGCCGATGGCATCCACTCTGCCGTGCGTGAAAAACTCTACCCGCAGGAGGAGCCGCCGATCTGGAACGGCCGCGTCCTCTGGCGCGGCGTGACGCCGGCAAAGGCCTTCCTCTCCGGGCGCACCATGATCATGGCCGGGCACGAGATCCTGAAATTCGTCTGCTATCCCATCACCAACGCGCCGGACGCGTCCGGCAACCACCAGGTCAACTGGGTCGCCGAGCGGCATATGCCACCGACCTATCAGTGGCGGCGGGAGGACTACAACCGCACCGCGCGTCTGGAGGAGTTCTTGCCGTGGTTCGAGAGCTGGCAGTTCGACTGGCTCGACGTGCCCGGCCTGATCAGGGACTGCCCGCACGCCTACGAATATCCGCTGGTCGACCGCGATCCGGTTTCGCAATGGACCTTTGGCCGCGTCACCCTGATGGGCGATGCCGCGCACCCGATGTATCCGATCGGCTCGAATGGCGCCTCGCAGGCAATCCTCGATGCCCGCGTCATCACTCGCGAGATTCTTGCACACGGGCCGACGAATGCAGCGCTATCGGCCTATGAGGCCGAGCGCCGGCCGGCGACAACCGATCTGGTGCTGCTCAACCGCAAGAACGGCCCGGAGCAGGTGATGCAGCTCGTCGAGGAGCGCGCGCCCAACGGCTACGAGGTCGTCACCGATGTGCTGTCGCAGAAGGAGCTGGAAGACATCGCCGCGAACTACAAGCGTGTCGCCGGCTTCCAGGTCGAGGCCCTCAACGCCAAGCCGCCGCTCGTGCCGCGGCCCGCCGATGCGAGGCGCGCGAGCACCTAGGCGGTATCCGCAATGACGTCGATGGGCGCGAGTTAGGTGGAGCGCCGACTGCCCAACACCGACGACATCCGCTTGAGCTTATTGATGGCGCGGATGGCGTAACCAAGTCCAACCGGATTGGTCTGGCGCAAGAAGGCGACCTTTTTCACATACTTTTCGATGTGCCACTTGGCGTGCGCACCCTCGCGGAAAAAGACGACGTCGCCGACACCGTAGCGTTTCGGCGGCATGCCGTCGCTCTCGATCACCATTGATCCTTCGAGGATCATGATCGTCTCGTCCAGATCGTAGTACCAGTTGAACTTGCCCCCGGTGCAGGACCAGATCAGGGTCGTGGCGGTGCCGCACGCGCTGGTCGACAGCAGGTGCGAACGCGCTTCGGGGTTTCCTTCAATGATCCAGGATGGCTCGATCGGGGACGGTTTGAGATCGACGTTGCAATGGCCGGTCTCAATAAGCGCAAGCGTCATGGCGCACCTCAAGGCCTCAAATAAAGCACGGTTGAAAATAACCCCGTTTAACTTTTGTTAATTTTCTATCGGGCAACAGCCACCTACAATCAAAGCTTCCGCAGAGAATATGAAGTGGCCACTTTGCCGCAAGCCATGCCGACGATGCGTCGAACGTCGCGATTTGCCTGCCGATTGCCCCGCATCCATCCGTCTCTGTTCCGGCTGCGACAATATGCGCGATTCCAAATGCTCGCGCGGTTTGAGCAGGCCCCGACCGGCGCGCTCATTGCGAGCGCAAGGAATCGGCGAGCAAATCCTCTCGTTGCACGCGGGGGTAGACCCCGTACGATTACGTGCCGAGGCCTTGCCCTACTCGAGGAAGGGGCAGAGGGTCCACTACGCCTGTCAGCGAACCACCCTTGCCGCATCGAGCAGACGCTGGCTGGCGGTGGCGGTCGCAAGCAGCGTGCCGTCTTCGGCTACCAGCTTACCTTCGACAAATCCGATCGTCCTGCCGAGCTGGGTGACTTTGGCCTCAGCGACGATCGGCCCGGGTTTGGCCGGAGCGAGGAAGTTCACGGTCATGCTGACGGTCGTCGTATAGAGCCTGCCCTCGCTCATCACGAGCACTGCCGGACCCATCGTATCGTCGAGCATCGCCGAGAGCAGGCCTCCCTGGATGAAGCCGGCGGGATTGCAGAACTCCGGCTTGCCCTCGAAGCCGAGCTTGATCCAGCCCTCGTGGGGCCGGGCGTCCAAGAGACGCCAGCCGAGGAGCTTGGCACAGGGCGGCATGTTGAAATCGTCGAGCGCGGTCTTGACCATCGGAAGCCTCCGTTTCGCCTCCCGATACGGCAGCGCTGTTGCCAGCATGCTGTCAGGAGTGCGTGCGGAGCTTAAGATCCAGCCCGTGCGCGATCACCTTGCGCATGACGTTGGGCAGCGCCTCATCCGCAAGGGTTGCGATCGGGACCCAGCGCATGCTCCCCGGCGCGCGGGTGCGGCCGTCGACCTCGGCGGTGTAGACCACGAGCTCCAGCGGGAAATGTGTGAACACGTGGGTGACCACGCCCAGCTTGCGCTGCCAGCGCATGAGGCCCTTGATCTCAGGCGCCTGCGCAAGCGCCGTCTTGTCGTCCTGGCCGGCGAGCCAGTCCGAGCCCGGCACCTCGGTCATGCCGCCGAGCAAGCCCTTTTCGGGCCGCGAGCGGACCAGCAGCTCGTCGCCGCGGACGACGACGAAAGCTGCGCCGCGGCGCAGCGCGCCGCTCTTCTTCGGCGCCTTGCGCGGAAACGTCTCCTGCGTGCCTTGCGCCCGCGCGACGCAACCCTCGTTCAACGGACAGAGCGAGCATGCCGGTTTCTTCGGCGTGCAGATCGAGGAGCCCAGATCCATCAGCGCCTGGGCGCTGTCGCCGGCGCGAGACTTCTCGTCGCCGGCGCGAGAATCGGCGAGCAGCGTCGCCGCCAGTTGCTGGATCAACGGTTTTGCCTGCGGCAATTCCTCCTCGACTGCGAACAGCCGCGACACCACCCGTTCGATATTGCCATCGACCGGCATGGCGCGGCGGTCGAACGCGATCGCCGCAATCGCCGCCGCCGTGTAGGGGCCGATCCCCGGCAGCGCGCGCAGGCCCTCCTCAGTGTCTGGAAAGATGCCCGCATGCTCGCGCGCGACCGCAATCGCGCAGGCGTGCAGATTGCGTGCCCGCGAATAGTAGCCGAGCCCCGCCCACATCCGCAGCACATCGTCCTGCGAGGCGCGGCCGAGCGCCGTGACGTCAGGCCAGCGCGCGACGAACTTTTCGAAGTAGGGCCCGACCGCCTTGACCGTGGTCTGCTGGAGCATGATCTCCGACAGCCAGACGCGGTACGGATCGGGCGTCTCGCCCGCTGCCGCGCGCCATGGCAGGCGGCGGCGATGGCGATCGTACCATTCGAGCAGCACCAAAGGGCGCGCGGAGACTTCCGGCTGAACTGGTTGCGCTTTCACCTTCAGGGCGGGTTTGGAGCTCATGCAGACACTGTATCGACGTCGCACCGAACTCTCCACGTCATGCCCGCACTTGTCGCGGGCATCCACGCCTTTCTTCGCGTGAAGGGCCGGGACAAAGCGCAGCGGGCGCCGGATAGTTTCTGATCAGCATCGCCCGGTGATATAAGGCCCCATGTCCAAACCCGGTCCCATCAGCGCAAAGCCGCTGTCGATTCTGCTCAACGATGTCTTTGCCGAAGCCTATGCCAAGCAGGGCTTTGCCGCGCGCGAACTGGTGACGCGCTGGGGCGAGGTCGCCGGATCCGAGATCGCCGCGCATTCGGAGCCGTTGAAGATGCAATGGCCGCGGCCGGTCGAGGGCCAGCCGCAGGAGCCGGCGACGCTGGTGCTGCGGGTCGAGGGCCCGATGGCGCTGGAGATCCAGCACTCCGCCGACGTGATACTGGAGCGGGTCAACCGCTTCTTCGGCTGGAACGCGGTCGGCAGGCTCGCCTTCCGCCAGGCCCCCCTGTCGAGCCGCGGCCGGCCGGCGCGGCCTCGCCCGCCTGACGCCGGGGCGGTGGCGAAGGTAGCCGAGACCCTCGGCAATATCGAAGATGAACAATTGCGTGACGCGCTGGCCCGGCTGGGTGCCGCAATCAAGCGAAATTGAGCCTCATTCCGCGGTTAATCTGGAGCCGTTGTTGCGGCCCGCCATTGCCTCCATTGCCGTTTCAAGCTAGCGACAGGCCGCTCAATCGGGGAACTTTGGGCGTGCCCACGCCAATTTCGGGAGTTGGACCTTTGATGATCACCCGCCGCGTCTTCACCACGATGCTTTCGCTGACCGGACTTGCCGTGGCCGCCGGGTTGTCGCCGCTGCGGCTCATCACCGAGGCCATGGCGCAGAGTGCCTCCGATGTCGCCAAGCCGGTGTCGCTGCCCGACATGGCGCTCGGTCCGGACAACGCCGCCGTCACCATCACCGAATTTGCTTCGATGACCTGCCCGCATTGCGCGGCCTTCAATGAGCAGGTGTTCCCGAAGATCAAGAAGGAATTCATCGACACCGGCAAGGTGCGCTACATCTTCCGCGAGTTCCCGCTCGACATCAAAGCCGCCGCCGGCTCGATGCTGGCGCGCTGCATCGCCAATGGCGACGCGCCGAAATATTTCGCCGTCACCGACATGCTGTTCCGCTCGCAGGCCGACTGGGTGACGAAGAACACCACGGAGACGCTTGCCCGGATCGGCAAGCAGGCGGGCCTCTCCCAGAGCCAGGTCGAGGCCTGCCTGAAGGACCAGGCGCTGCTCGACAAGATCGCCGCCGACCAGAAGTATGCGAGCGAGGTTCTGAAGGTCGATTCGACGCCGACGTTCTTCATCAACGGCGAGAGGATCAAGGGCGAGGCCTCGTTCGAGGAATTCGCGAAGAAGATCAATCCGCTGTTGAAGAGCTGATCTTCACGCTTTGATCCTGATTCGCGCCTCAAAAGCCTTGGGAAAAGCGTTGCTGGCCGGTTGCCCTTGAGCACCGGCACAGCCATTGTCGCTTGTGCATAAGCCGCTCGTAGCGGTAGCCCAGACACCGACATTTGCCATCTATGGTATTGTCACGGCAGGGAGATTCGCGTCCTGCCAACAGAGAAGCGTGTTTTATGAAGATCACCCGCCTGCGCCTTCATGGCTTCAAGTCCTTCGTTGAGCCCACCGACTTCCTGATCGAAGCGGGTCTCACCGGGGTCGTCGGACCGAATGGCTGCGGCAAGTCGAACCTCGTCGAAGCGCTGCGCTGGGCGATGGGCGAAACCTCGCACAAATCGCTGCGCGCCGCCGATATGGATGCGGTGATCTTCGCCGGTTCCGGCAATCGCCCTGCGCGCAACCACGCCGAAGTGACGATGACGATCGACAACGCCGATCGCACCGCGCCGGCGGCGATGAACGACAGCCAGCTTCTCGAAATCTCCCGCCGCATCGAACGTGAGGCAGGCTCGGTCTATCGCATCAACGGCCGTGACGTGCGCGCCCGCGACGTGCAGATCCTGTTCGCCGATGCTGCCACCGGCGCACGCTCGCCGGCCCTCGTCCACCAGGGCAAGATCGGCGAGATCATTCAGGCCAAGCCCGAGCAGCGCCGCCGCGTGCTGGAAGATGCCGCCGGCGTCGCCGGCCTGCACGCCCGCCGCCATGAGGCCGAGCTGCGGCTGAAGGCAGCCGAAACCAACCTCACCCGGGTCGAGGACGTGATCGGCCAGCTCTCCGGCCAGATGGAAGGCCTGAAGAAGCAAGCCCGCCAGGCCGTGCGCTATCGCGAGGTCGCGGCCAAGGTGCGCAAGGCCGAGGCGACGCTGTTCCATCTGCGCTGGGTCGGCGCGCATGCCGAGGTCAATGATTCCGGCCGCACCCATGATCTCGCGGTTCGCGAGATGGCCGAGCGCACCCAGCATCAGGCCGAAGCTGCCCGCATCCAGGCGATCCGCGCCGCCGGGATGCCGGCGCTGCGCGATGCGGAAGCGCGCGCCGCGGCAGGCCTGCAACGGCTGACCAATGCACGCGAGCTGCTCGATCGCGAGGAAGAGCGCGCCAAGGAGCGCGTCACCGAGCTCGAGCGCCGGCTGACCCAGTTCGAGGGCGACATCGCCCGCGCTCAGCAGCAGACCATGGACGCGGACGTCGCGCTTCAGCGGCTCGACGCCGAGGATCTGGAGCTGAAGGAAGAGATCAAGTCGCGCGTCGAGAAGCGCTCCGGCGTCGATGAGCGCGTATCCGAGGCAGAGGCGACGCTCGCCGAAGCCGAGCAGCAATTCTCTGAGCTGACCACGGCGCTTGCCGACCTTACCGCCAAGCGGAATCAACTCGAAGCCAACGTCCGCACCCACCGTGACAAGCTCGCCCGGCTCGACCAGGAGATCGCGAATGTCGCGGCGGAGGAGCAGAAGCTCGCAGAGGAAACCGGCGGCTTCGGTGATCTCGACGAGCTGACCGCCGCCGTCGAGAACTCCGAGCAAACGCTGGCGGCCTCGGAGGCCGCGGCGCAGGCCAGCGAAGCCGCGCATGTCGCGGCTCGCCAGACGCTGGAATCCTCGCGCTCGCCGCTGAACGAGGCTGACAAGCGCGTGCAGCGGCTGGAGACCGAGGCACGCACGATCTCCAAGATCGTCAACGGCGAGACCAAGAATCTGTGGCCGCCGATCATCGATGGCATCACCGTCGACAAGGGTTTCGAAAAGGCGATCGGCGCCGCGCTCGGCGACGACCTCGATGCGCCCGTCGATCCCTCCGCGCCGATGCGCTGGACCAATGCCGGTGTCACCGAAGGCGACCCGGCACTCCCCGAGGGCGTCGTGTCGCTCGCCGACCACGTGCAGGCGCCGATCGAGCTTTCGCGCCGGCTGGCTCAGATCGGCGTCGTGCCGCGCGAGCGCGGCGCCGAGCTCGTCTCGCAGCTCAAGACCGGCCAGCGGCTGGTCTCACCGGAAGGCGATGTCTGGCGCTGGGACGGCTTTGTCGCGGCGGCTCACGCGCCGACCGGCGCCGCGCGGCGGCTCGCCGAACGCGCGCGTCTCGTGGACATCGAGAACGAGCTGGAGCAGGCCCGCATCGACGCGCAGATCAAGCGCCAGGCGCTGGAGAACGCGGAAGCCGAATTGCAGATGGCCGCCAGCACGGAAGGCGCCACACGTGAGGCCTGGCGCGCTGCGCAGCGCGAGCTTAACGCCGCGCGCGAGCGCCATGCCACGGCGGAGCGCGAGATCAACCGTCGCGCCGCGCGCAAGTCGGCGCTGTCGGAAGCGCACAGCCGCCTCGCCGCCGACCGCGCCGAGGCCGAGGCCGCACACGAATACGCAGCGGCTGCGATCTCGGAGCTGCCGTCGAGCGAAGACACCGAAGTCCGGCTCGCCGCCGTACGCAG
>NZ_JBBIAR010000035.1:0-91869 GCF_054185165.1 Bradyrhizobium sp. UFLA05-109
GTCCAACGCCCAGCCGAGATGCTTGCGCGCATGCCTGAGGCCGATGCGTAAGCCATAGAGATCGCAGATGCCCTCATAGAGCGTGCGGACATAATGGAGTTGCTCGCCAAGCGAAGGTGCGGCCTCTTCCGCCCCGCCCTGGAGGCGCCGCCCGATCTGGCCGGGCAGCCAGGGCTGGCCCTGCGCGCCGCGCCCGATCATGACGGCATCGGCGCCGGAAGCCTGCAGCGCCGCCACGGCCTTTTCGAATGAGGTGATGTCGCCATTGACGACCAACGGAACCGATATCGCCGCACGAACGTCGCGCACGGCATCCCAATCGGCCTCGCCCTTGTAGAACTGGCAGCGCGTGCGCCCATGGACGGTGATGAGCTTGACGCCGGCGCCCTCCGCTCGCCGCGCCAGCTCCGGCGCGTTGCGGGTGCGGTCGTCCCAGCCGAGCCGCATCTTCAGCGTGACCGGAACCTTCACGGCCGCGATCGTCGCCTCGATCAGGTGCAAGGCATGGTCGAGATCGCGCATCAGCGCCGAGCCGGACTGGCCGCCGGTGACGTGGCGGGCCGGGCAGCCCATGTTGATGTCGATGATGTCGGCGCCTTCCGCTTCCGCGATCCGGGCGCCCTCCGCCATCCAGTGCGCCTCGCAGCCCGCAAGCTGAACCACATGCGGGCCTAGTCCGGTCGCCTCGCAGCGCAACCGCGACATCCTGTGGCCGTTGGCGAGCTCGTCGCTGGCGGTCATTTCGGAGACGACGAGACCCGCCCCAAGCTCCGCGGCCAGTCGCCGGAAGGGGGAATCGGTCACCCCCGACATCGGCGCCAGGAAGACCGGGTTGGCGACGTCAATATCGCCTATTTTCAACGGCTTAGCGCCTAATCCTACCGGGCCGGTCACGGACGTCTCGTCTCAAAGGCGGCGCCTCATCGCGCCTGCCATGACCTATCTTGCGCACAATTCTTGTGCAGTCAAGCGTCATGCCTACAGTTTAGACAGATCTTCCAATCTTTCAAGTGCAGTGCAGCAAAAAGCTGTTGCTGACAATCGGCAAACACCGCTGTGCTTCCGCGGTGACCGTGCTAGAGGCATGCCAAAATCACCCCTCGCCCCGATCATCACTACCAATTGAGTATTTAAGCGCTATGGCGAAATCAGAGCGGACCGCAGTTGTTCTCGTAGCGGCCGGGCGCGGGCTGCGCGCCGGTGCGGGCGGGCCGAAGCAATACCGCGAGATCGGCGGCATGCCTGTGATCTTTCGCGCCATGGAGTCCTTCAGCAACCACCCTGACGTCGCGCTGGTGCAGCCGGTCGTGAACCCAGATGACAGCGCCATGTTCACGGCAGCGGTCAACGGCCTGCGCCATGAGCATCCGACCAGCGGTGGCGCGACGCGCCAGGCTTCCGTGCTCGCCGGCCTCGAAGCGCTCGCCCCGCACAAGCCGGATCTTGTCCTGATCCACGACGCGGCCCGCCCCTTCGTCTCGCAGGCCCTGATCTCCCGCGCGATCGAAGCCGCGAGTCGCCACAGCGCCGCAATCCCCGCGATTCCCGTCAACGACACCGTCAAGCTGATAGGTGCGGCCGGGGAGATCGAGTCAACGCCGGACCGCGCGCGCCTGCGGATCGCGCAGACGCCGCAATCCTTTCGTTTCGATGTCATCCTCGACGCGCATCGTCGTGCGGCGAAGGACGGACGCTCTGATTTCACAGATGATGCGGCGATCGCCGAATGGGCGGGATTGACGGTCGCAACCTTTGAAGGCGATGTTGCAAACATGAAGCTCACCACCCCCGAAGACTTCGTCCGCGAGGAAGCACGCCTCGCCAGCCAACTCGGCGACATCAGGACCGGGACCGGCTATGACGTGCACGCCTTCGGTGAAGGCGACCATGTCATGATCTGCGGCGTGCGGGTGCCGCACAGCAAGGGGTTCCTGGCCCATTCCGACGGCGATGTCGGCCTGCATGCGCTGGTCGACGCCATCCTCGGCGCGCTCGCCGACGGTGACATCGGCTCGCACTTTCCGCCGAGCGATCCCAAGTGGAAGGGCGCCTCCTCCGACCAGTTCCTGAAATACGCCATCGAGCGCGTCACGCAGCGCGGCGGCCGCGTCGCCAATCTCGAGGTGACGATGATCTGCGAGCGGCCGAAGATCGGCCCCCTGCGCGACACCATGCGCGCGCGGATCGCTGAAATCTCCGGCGTCGACATCTCGCGCGTCGCGGTGAAGGCGACGACCAGCGAGCGGCTCGGCTTCACCGGCCGCGAGGAAGGCATCGCGGCGACCGCGAGCGCCACCATCCGCCTGCCCTGGAGCGTCTAGGCCATGGGCGGCAGCGACGCACGCGCCCTCTCCCGCTCGCTGCTCGATCTGTGCCGGATGCGCAAGCTGACGATCGCGACCGCCGAGTCCTGCACCGGCGGCCTCGTCGCCGGCGCGCTGACTGACATTCCAGGCTCCTCGGACGTGATCGACCGCGGATTCGTCACCTATTCCAATGACGCCAAGCGCGCGATGCTCGGCGTCGAGGCGAGCACGCTGCTGAACTTCGGCGCCGTCAGCAAGGAGACCGCGACCGCAATGGCGGTCGGTGCGCTCGAGCGCGCCGGCGTCGACCTTGCGGTCGCCATCACCGGCATCGCCGGCCCCGGCGGCGCCACGCCGGGCAAGCCGGTCGGGCTCGTCCACTTCGCCGCCGCCGCGCGCGACGGCCGCATCATCCACCGCGAGCACCGATTTGGCGCGATCGGCCGCACCGCCGTGCGGCTGCGCTCGGTCGTTGAAGCTTTGCGCATGCTGATGGATCTGGCGCGCGGTCCGCAAGCGCAAGCCAAACCGCGCCGCGAAGCCGCAAGCCGTCTGCGATCCCGCGTTGCCCGATCACCGCGACGCGGCGCAGTGAAGCGGCGAAGGCCGCCGCGTGGCTGACCGCATTGATTTCGATCAAACGTCTTTCAAATTCTGAGCGATTATTGTCAAAACAATCGTGACCGCGACGCAGCGCGCGGACCGAACGTCTCCGTTCAGTCGAAGCTTGCGCCCACCCATATTCCCGCAATAATGGCCGTCTAAGTTGCGCGTCGGGAATTTACCGGCGCAACATTCGGGGAGGGCGGCAACGTGTTCGCTCGCTACGCGATCTCCGCGGCAACCGTGTACTTGGCCATCTGCGATTTCGCGGCCGCGCAAGCCGTTAATCAGCCGCCGGATACGATGGCCGCGCGCGTGGAGGCCTGCACGCCCTGCCACGGCAATAAGGGCGAAGGCACCAGCGACGTCTATTTCCCGCGCCTTGCGGGCAAGCCGGCGGGCTATCTCTTCAACCAGCTTGTCGCCTTCAAGAACGGCCGGCGGAAATACCCGCCGATGAACTATCTGCTGGAATTCCTCCCCGATTCCTATCTGCAGCAGATGGCGGACTACTTCGCAGATCAGCATCCCGCGTTGCCGCCTGTGGCGGCAAGCGTTGCAAGCCAGGAGGTTCTCCAACGCGGTCAGTCACTGGTGACGCGCGGCGATCCCCAACGCCAGATACCTGCGTGCGGCAGCTGCCACGGCCCGGCCCTGACCGGCATGGAGCCGGGAATCCCGGGCCTGCTCGGACTGCGCCCCAACTACATCAGCGCGCAGCTCGGCGCTTGGCGGTATGGTACCCGCACTGCGAAGGCGCCGGACTGTATGCAGCAGGTCGCTGCCCGCCTCACGGAGGAGGACGTCACGGCCGTCGCGGCGTGGCTGGCGAACCACCCGGCGCCCGTGAATTCCGCTCCGGCGCCAAAGGGTACCTACGTGCTACCCTTCGCCTGCGGGAGCGAACCGGATTGAGGAGACGAGGATGCCATCGCGCTCACGAATCCTGGCCGCTCTGCTGTTGTCGGTCCTCGTCGGATCTGCCCAGGCGCAGCAGAAGGCCGGCCCGCCCAGCGACAACGTCGTGGCACGCGGCGAGTATCTGGCGCGCGCCGGCGACTGTATCGCCTGCCACACGGCGCCCGAGGGTCGCACTTTCGCCGGCGGGCGCGCGATGCCGACGCCTTTCGGCACGCTGTACTCGTCGAATATCACGCCGGATCGGGAAACCGGCATCGGCAAATGGACCGCGGAGGACTTTTACAAAGCGATGCACACCGGTCGCTTTCCGGATGGCGGGCTGATGTATCCGGCGATGCCGTTCGCCTCGTACACAAAAGTCACGCGGGCCGATAGCGAGGCGATCTTCGCGTATTTGAAGTCGATCCCGCCCGTGAACCAGAAGAATCGGGAACACGAGCTTCGCTTTCCCTATTCCAATCGCCAGCTCATTCTCGGCTGGCGAACGCTGTTCTTCAACGAGGGCGAATTCAAGCCCGATCCGACCAAATCCGCCGAGTGGAATCGCGGCGCCTATCTGGTCGAGGGCCTCGGCCATTGCGGCATGTGCCATTCGCCGATCAACGCGCTCGGCGGCACCTCGCAGTCGGATGCGTTCAAGGGCGGACTGATCCCGATGCAGAACTGGTACGCGCCCTCACTCACCTCAAATCGCGAGGCCGGGCTCGGTGACTGGAGCATCAAGGACATCTCCGATCTGCTCCAGACCGGCGTTTCGGCCCGCGGCGTCGTCTACGGGCCGATGGCCGAGGTCGTGCACAATAGCCTGCAATATCTCAGCGACGAGGACACCAGGGCGATGGCGGTCTACCTGAAGGGCATCTCGGAGCCCTCGCCTCCGCCGCCAGCGAGCTCGGCGCTGCCGACGACCGAAAGCAGCCTGCTCATCAGCCTCGGCAAGACCGTCTATGACAAGAACTGTGCGAGCTGTCACGGCGCGCAGGGCGAAGGCAAGCCGCCGCACTGGCCACCGCTCGCCAACAATCAGTCGATCGAAATGCAATCGGCAGTCAATCCGATCCGCATGGTGCTCAACGGCGGCTATCCGCCCGGCACCGAGGGCAATCCGATGCCCTATGGCATGCCGCCCTTTGCCGGCTTGCTCTCGGACAACGAGATCGCTGCCGTCGTCTCTTATATCCGAACGGCTTGGGGCAATCGCGGCACGCCGGTCTCGGCGCGCGAGGCCAACGAGCTGCGCTCCGCTCCCCTCAATTGAGACGCGCCATGATCAACTCCGATCCACCGACCAGCTCTGCCACCGCCGACCAGGCTGTCGACGAGGTGGTCGCGCGAGGGCCGTCCGGCGCAATCGCGCTCGCCGGCATTGCAACCGCCTGCGTGGTCGCGATCTGGCTCGCCTTCTATCTCTTCGTCTTCCTGCCGCGCGGGGCACTGCAATGAGTGCGGAGGACACCAGCCATCACGGCGCCGAGATTGCGGCGCGCACCGAGCGGCGATGGGCGACCCTCTCGGTCATTATTATCGTCGCGATGGCGGTGCTGGCGGCGGTTGCCGGCATCCATCGCGCCACCATGCCGCAGGCGCGCGTCGAGACCACCGATCCGTCGCGGATCCATCTGTCGGGCGAATTCGTCGAAAGCAATCTCGGCAGCGTGCTCGAGTCCAATGGCGCGGTTACGGTGCGCGCGATCGGCCAGCAATATTCCTTCACGCCCGCCTGCCTCCTGGTGCCGGCCGAGACGCCGATCACGCTGCGCGCCACCAGCGCCGACGTGGTCCACGGTATCCTGGTCCAGGGCACCAACATCAATACCATGCTGGTGCCGGGCTACGTCTCCGAGCAGCTCATGCGCTTTGAGCGGACCGGCGACTATCTGATGCCCTGCCAGGAATTTTGCAGCTTCGGTCATGAAGGCATGTGGGGCAAGGTCAGGGTGATCGACAAGGCGAAGTTCGCGGAGCTTGCAAAGAACGGCGGGAGGCTGAGCTGTGTTGGCCAATAGGAAGCTCGTCCTCGCCCATTTCTGGCTGGCTTTCGCGGTGTTCGGCGTGGCGCTCACGCTCGGCGCCTGGCAGATGTTCATCCGCAGCCCGCTCGGCACCTGGCTTTCCAATCCCGAGCTTTACTACCGCTCGCTGACTGCGCACGGCACGGTGATGGGCTACGTCTTCCCGACCCTCGTCGCGATGGGATTTGGCTATGCGATCAGCGAGTCCGCGCTGGAGCAGCGTCTGGTCGGCGTACGCTGGGCCTGGGCCGGCTTCTGGCTGATCGTCGGCGGCAGCATCATGGCGATGATCCCGGTCGCGCTCGGCCGTGCCTCCGTGCTCTACACCTTCTATCCACCGCTGATCGGCAGCCCCTTCTACTACGTCGGCGTCGTGCTGGTCGTCGTCGGGTCCTGGATCTGGGTCGCGCTAATGTCGATCAATCTGCGCATCTGGAAACGGGCCAATCCCGGCAAGGCAGTGCCGCTGGCGATGTTCGCCAATGTCGCGGGCTCGTATCTCTGGGCGTGGACCGCGGTTGGCGCGGCGCTCGAGCTATTGCTGCAGATCATCCCGGTCGCAGTCGGCCTGAAGGCCACGATCGACGCCGGCCTTGCGCGGGTGTTCTTCTCCTGGACGCTGCACGCCATCGTCTATTTCTGGCTGGTGCCGACCTACATTGCCTATTACACCATCGTGCCGCGCGCGATCGGCGGCCGCGTCTACTCCGACACCATGGCGCGGATCGCCTTCATTCTGTTCCTTGTGGTGGCGATGCCGATCGGCATTCACCATACTTTCGCCGACCCGCAGGTCGGCGCCGGTTTCAAGTTCGTCCATTCCGCTTTCACCGCGCTGGTCGCGCTCCCGACGCTTCTCACCGTATTCACGATCTGCGCCTCCGTCGAGATTGCGGCGCGCCTGCGCGGCGGTCGTGGCCTGTTCGGCTGGATGCGAACGCTGCCGTGGGAAAACCCGATGATGCTGGCGCTCGCCTTCTCCTTCGTGATGCTCGGTTTCGGCGGCGCCGGTGGCCTGATCAACATGAGCTATCAGCTCGACAGCTCGATCCACAACACGCAATGGATCACCGGCCACTTTCACCTGATCTTCGGCGGCGCCATCGTGATCATGTATTTCGCGATCGCCTATGATTTATGGCCGCATCTTACGGGCCGCGAGTTCGTCGATCTCCGCCTCATCCGCACCCAGCTCTGGCTGTGGTTCATCGGCATGATCATCACCACTTTCCCGTGGCACTGGGTCGGCATCCTGGGCATGCCGCGCCGCATGGCCTATTTCGATTTCGCCGATCCCGCGATTGCGCCGCAGGCGCTCTCGGTTACGTTCTCTGCCATCGGCGGCTTCACCCTGCTGACATCAGGCATTCTCTTCCTGGTCATTCTGGCCCGCGGCATGCGGTCGCCCGCGGTCGAGGCCGGCGAGTATCGCTTCAGCCTCGCGGTGCATCAGCCGGTGACCGTTCCGCTTGCGCTCAACACGCACGCGCTGTGGGTGGCGCTGATGATCGGGCTCACCATCACCAACTATGGCTACCCGATCCTGACGCTGGCACTGACCGAAGGCACGTCGGTGCCGGCCGTCTATGTGGGAGCGCAGTGATGAGTGCGCGCGACCTTTTCACGCTCACCAACCGCCATTTCAAGACGAGCGTCGGCATCACCGCTGCAATCTTCATTGTCACGGCAATTGTCGGCTTCATCGTGCTGCCGTTCGCGCAACCCTGGGTTCAGTTCGCCAACGTCTGGGATGCGATCTGTAGCGCCGCCGGCGTGCCGCAACGCTCGGCGGCTGCCGCGGCGCAGGCGCCGGACAAACGGCTGTCGGAGGTCGTGCTGACCTCGCACACGCTGTCACGTCCGAACCAGGAAGCGATCGGACGCGGCGCCACGCTCGCGCAGCGCTGCGCGATCTGCCATGGTCCGACCGGCATCAGCCGGGCTGATTCGCCCAATCTCGCCGGTCAATACGCCGCCGTCATCTACAAGGAGCTGCACGATTTCCGTTCGGGTGCGCGCACCAACGCGGTGATGTCGCCGTTTGCGACCGGCCTGACCGATCAGGAGATTGCCGACCTCGCCCTTTACTACGCGTTTCTGCCGCGGCTGCCCGCCTATCATCCGACACCGCAACTGCCCAAGCCCAACATCGTGATCTACGGCGCGCCGATGCGGGGGATCGCCCCCTGTGGCTCCTGCCATGGTAGCCTCGACAACAAGACCGGCAGCCCATGGCTCGAAGGCCAATCAGAGGCCTATCTGAAGGCCCAGCTGCAGGCCTTCGCCGCTAGTGATCGGCGCAACGACATCAGCCAGCAGATGCGCAACATCGCGCGCGCGATGACGCCGCAGGAGATCGATGAGGCTGCCGCCTACTACGCGTCGCAGCCGCCTGACGTCGTCAAGGCGGTGGACTGATCACGACGATGCGATCTTCGGCCGGCCGTAGATCGCGTCGGCTCGCTTCTCGAATGCGGCGGAGAAGCGCGCAAAGGCGGCGTCGAACATCGAGCCCATCAGCATCGCGAGCATCCGGCTCTTGAACGCGTAGGTCAGGAAGAAGCCGACGTCGCAGACGCCCTCGCCCTTCGGCTCGAAGGTCCAGCGGTTTTCGAGGTTGCTGAACGGGCCCTGCAGATATTCGACCAGGATCTTCAGATTGGCGCGATCGAGCGTCACGCGGCTGGTGAAGGATTCCTTGACCAGCTTGAACGACACCGTCATGTCGGCGATCAGCACCTCGGTACCGTCGGGCTTTGCAACCCGCTGGCGCACCTTCAGCGCGCTGCACAGCGGCACGAATTCCGGATAGCGCTCGACATCGGCGACCAGATCAAACATCTCTGGCGCGCTGTGGTTGACGCGGTGCTTGCTCGAAACTCGGTGCATGTGACGTCAGCGGGCGTGAGCTGCTCGCGCTGCCTTCAATCTCGCGAAATCGTCCCCGGCGTGATGCGATGAACGGGTCAGCGGGCTTGCCGATACCATCAGGAAGCCCTTGGTGTAGGCGACCTTTTCATATGAGGCGAACTCATCCGGCGGCACGTAGCGCATCACGGCGTGGTGCTTGCGGGTCGGCTGGAGATATTGCCCGATGGTCAGGAAGTCGACCTCGGCCGAGCGCAGATCGTCCATCACCTGGAGCACCTCGTGGCGCTCCTCGCCGAGGCCGACCATGATGCCGGACTTGGTGAAGATGGTGGGATCGACCTCCTTGACCCGCTGCAACAGCCGGATCGAATGGAAATAACGCGCGCCGGGCCTCACCGTCAGGTAACGCGACGGCACGGTCTCGAGGTTGTGGTTGAAGACGTCGGGCTTGGCCGCGGCGACGACCTCGAGCGCACCCTCCTTGCGCAGGAAGTCGGGCGTCAGGATCTCGATCGTGGTGGAGGGACAGGCGACGCGGATCGCGCGGATCGTCCTGGCGAAATGCTCGGCACCGCCATCGGCAAGGTCATCGCGGTCGACCGATGTGATCACGACATGGGCGAGCCCGAGCTTTGCCGTGGCCTCGGCCACATGCTCCGGCTCGGCGGCGTCGAGCGCGTTGGGCAGGCCGGTCTTGACGTTGCAGAAGGCGCACGCGCGGGTGCAGGTGTCGCCCATGATCATGAAGGTGGCGTGCTTCTTGTCCCAGCACTCCCCAATGTTCGGGCAACCCGCCTCCTCGCACACCGTATGCAGGCCGTTGGCCCGCACGATGTTGCGGGTGTCGGCATAGCCGCGCGTGTTCGGCGCACGCACACGGATCCAGTCCGGCTTCGGCGGCGAAGCAGCATCGGGCCGGTTCACTTTTTCCGGGTGACGCGGGCGCAGCGGATTTGTGATGGTATCGACAATAACGACCATGGGGTGTCCGGTCTATTCAGGTCCTACCTAGTCGGTATCGCAGGGCATCGCAACCCGCTCGCGCCGCTTCAGGGAACATGGCAGATATGGGCAATATCCTGCTCTGTCGTCTAGCGATTCTCACCTCGAATGGCTCCAAAATCGAAGCCCTCCACGCCTGGCTCA
The DNA here is from genome assembly GCF_054185165.1 of Bradyrhizobium sp. UFLA05-109. NCBI lineage: Bacteria > Pseudomonadati > Pseudomonadota > Alphaproteobacteria > Hyphomicrobiales > Nitrobacteraceae > Bradyrhizobium > Bradyrhizobium sp. UFLA05-109. Next base: position 9,860 of record NZ_JBBIAR010000035.1, read on the forward strand.
AGCTCCCCTTTGGGCAAGCCACTGAAGCGGACCTTTTTCGCGCGCAGCGTCCATGAGGTCGCCCCCGACCTGATCGGCGCGACGCTGCTGGTGAACGGCGTCGGCGGCATCATTGTCGAGGTCGAGGCCTATCATCATACCGACCCGGCCGCGCACTCCTACCGCGGGCCGACGCCGCGGAACCAGGTGATGTTCGGCCCGCCCGGCTTTGCCTATGTCTATCGCTCGTACGGCATCCACTGGTGCGTGAACTTCGTCTGCGAAGAGGAAGGCTCGGCGAGCGCCGTCCTGATCCGCGCGCTGGAGCCGACGCATGGGATCGCCGCGATGCGCCGCCGCCGGCATCTCGTCGATGTGCATGCGCTGTGCTCGGGACCGGGCAAGCTGACGCAAGCGCTCGGCATCACGATCGCGCACAATGCCCTGCCCCTCGACCATCCGCCAATTGCGCTGCATGCGCGCAGTGGCGAAATGGAGGTCGCGACCGGCATCCGGATCGGCCTCACCAAGGCGGTCGAGCTGCCCTGGCGCTACGGCGTCAAGGGCTCGAAGTTTTTGAGCAAGCCGTTTCCGAGTTAGCAGTCATTCCGGGATGGTCCGAAGGACCAGACCCGGAATCTCGAGATTCCGGGCTCGATGCTGCGCATCGCCCCGGAATGACGGTGAGGTCACGACACCTGCTTCAACCGCTCCAGCGCCTCGAGCAGCTTTGCCCTGCGCGCCAGCGCGGCCTCGCGCTTTTCGCGCTCCTCCTCGACGACCTCTTCGGCCGCATTGGCGACGAATTTCTCGTTCGCCAGCTTGGACTCGGCGCGCTTGATGTCGGCATCGGCCTTGGCGATCTCCTTGTCGAGGCGCACGCGCTCGGCTGCGAGATCGATCACGCCCTTCAGCGGTAAGGCTGCGACCTCGCCGCGCACCAGGATCTGCACGGCGCCGTCGGGCGCGCGATCGGCGAAGGAGATATCCGAAAGCCGCGCCATGCGCTTGATGACATCGGCCCAGCGCGGCGCGCGCTCCTTCGTCTCCGCGGAGGCGCCGGCCAGCACCAGCGCCGTCAGCGTCGCCGGTGGGATGTTCATCTCGGCGCGTACCGAGCGAATCTGCGTCACGAGATCGATGACCCAGCCGATCTCGGCTTCCGCCGCAGGATCGGTGAAGTCGGCATGATCGAAGATCGGTAGCACCATCGGCGAAAGGAAGGCTCCGTCATTCGGCATCGATGCTGCGACCATCGCGAGTTCTTCCGCCGTCGGCCCCGCGGACTTCAGCGGCCAGGGCGCCAGCGTGAGCAGTTGCTCGCGCTTGGCGGTCACCTCCCACAGCTCTTCGGTGATGAAGGGCATGAAGGGATGCAGCAGCTTCAGAATCTCGTCGCGTGCCCAGGCGACCATCGCGCGGGTCTCAGCCTTTGCGGGACCATCCGGGCCGAGCAGCACGGGCTTCGCGAGCTCGACATACCAGTCGCAATAGACGTTCCAGACGAAACGGTAGATCGCGCCCGCCGCATCGTTGAAGCGATAGGCTTCGATTGCCTCCGTCACCTCGCGCGTGGTGTGCGCCGTCTCATGCGCGATCCAGCGGTTCAGCGTCAGCGCCGCTTTCGCGGGCTCAAAACCTTCGGGCACTACGCACTGGTTCATCTCCGCGAAGCGGCAGGCGTTCCAGAGCTTGGTCGCGAAATTGCGATAGCCCTCGACACGGCTCGTGGCGAGCTTGATGTCGCGCCCCTGCGCCGCCATCGCCGCCAGAGTGAAGCGCAGCGCGTCGGCGCCGTACTCGTCGATCAGATGCAGGGGATCGATGACGTTGCCCTTGGACTTCGACATCTTGGCGCCCTTCTCGTCGCGAACGAGGGCGTGGATGTAGATCGTCGAGAACGGTATTTCCTTCATGAAGTGCAGGCCCATCATCATCATCCGGGCGACCCAGAAGAAGATGATGTCGAAGCCGGTGACCAGCGCGTTGGTCGGGTAGTAACGCTTCACCTCCGGCGTATCGTCGGGCCAGCCGAGGGTGGAGAACGGCCACAGCGCAGAGGAGAACCAGGTGTCGAGCACGTCCTCGTCGCGGGTGATGAAGCCCTCGCGCTTGTTGCGGTCGAGCGCCATCTCGCGCCCCTGCTCCGGCGTGATGACCTCCTGCTCGACGTAATAGCCGAGCGCGTGGCTGACGGCCTCCTCCTCGGTCTGGGCGACGAACACCTTGCCGTCCGGCCCGTACCAGGCCGGGATCTGATGGCCCCACCAGAGCTGGCGCGAGATGCACCAGGGCTGGATGTTCTCCATCCACTCGTAATAGGTTTTTTCCCAGTTCTTCGGCACGAAGGTCGTCTCGCCGCTGCGCACCGCCGCGATGGCAGGCTTTGCAAGCGTCTTGGCGTCGACGTACCACTGGTCGGTGAGGAAGGGCTCGATCACGACGCCGGAACGGTCGCCATGCGGCACCATGTGGGTGTGCGGCTCGGTGCGCTCGATGAAGCCGAATGCCTCCAGTCGCTCGACGATGCGCTTGCGCGCGGCGAAACGCTCGACGTTGTGGAATTCCGCGGCGAATTGCGAAGCGCCCTCCGGCAGGTCGCGCAGGTAGTCCTCGTTGTCGACGAGGTCGAGGCAGCCTTCCTTGTCGAGCACGCTGATCTGGCGCAGGCCGTGGCGCCTGCCGACCTCGAAGTCGTTGAAGTCGTGCGCCGGCGTCACCTTCACCGCGCCCGAGCCCTTCTCGGGGTCGGAGTAGTCGTCGGCGACGATCTTCACCTTGCGGCCGACGAGCGGCAGGATCACGTGCTTGCCGACGAGCTTCTGGTAGCGCTCGTCCTCGGGATGTACGGCGACGCCGGTATCGCCCAGCATGGTTTCGGGGCGCGTCGTGGCAACGACGATGAAGCTCGCGGGATCGTCGGGGCTGAAGGTTTTACCCTCGATCGGATAGCGCAGATACCAGAGGCTGCCTTTGACCTCGACCTGCTGCACCTCGAGATCGGAGATCGCGGTGAGCAGCTTCGGATCCCAGTTCACCAGCCGCTTGTCCTTGTAGATCAGGCCATCGCGGTGCAGCTCGACGAACACCTTGATGACGGCCTTCGACAGGCCCTCGTCCATGGTGAAGCGCTCGCGCGACCAGTCGCAGGAGGCGCCGAGGCGCTTGAGCTGGTTGATGATGGTGTCGCCGCTCTCGGCCTTCCACTCCCAGACCCGCTCCAGGAATTTCTCGCGGCCCATCTCGCGGCGGCTGGGCTGCTGACGCTCCATCAGCTGCCGCTCGACCACCATCTGGGTCGCGATACCGGCATGGTCGGTACCGGGCTGCCACAGCACGTCGCGGCCGCGCATGCGCTCGAAGCGGCACAACACGTCCTGAAGCGTGTTGTTGAGCGCGTGGCCCATGTGCAGCGAGCCCGTCACGTTCGGCGGCGGGATCACGATGGTGAAGGGGGCGGCGTCGCGCCGGTCGGGACGGCCTGCCTTGAAGGCAAGGCTGTCCTCCCAGACGACGGACATGCGGGCTTCGATATCGGCGGGCTGGTAGTTTTTCTCGATCATGGGGCTGCTAGAAAGCCGTGCACGGGGGCCAAGTCAACGGAAAGTGTCAAGGGAAAGCCCGGCGGCAAAGTGCTCTCCGGCCCGGTCGCCAGGCCGAATCGGTCATAAAAGCAGGGCTTTATCAGTCCCGCGGGGCTGACCTTACCGGCCGCCGCGCGAGACCCGCTCGATTTCCGCCTTCACGATGCGTTCAACGAGGCCGGGCAGGTTATCGTCGAGCCAGGATTTCAGCATCGGCCGCAGCATCTCCTTGACCAGATCCTCCAGCGTCCGCGCATTCGAGCTCAGGACGGTATGGGCCAGGGAGTTGAAGGCGGATTCGACGGCCGAGACCGTCGTCTGCGCCAGGATAGGCTGCTGCGGCGGCAGCGGCGGCGCATTGAAATCGACCGCGTGGTAGGATGGTGGCGAAGGAGCCGGCCGAAATGGCGGCGCCGCGGCTTCGGCGAATTCGACATCATCGCCCGGCTCGACCTTGCGGAAGCTCGGCGGTGGAGGCGCCGGCGTTTCGACCGCCATCTCGTCGGTCAGCTCGAGTACATCGGACTCGGGCTCGGGCTCGGGTTCCGGCGCCCGCATCTCGGGCGCGGGGGTCGCCTCGTCCAGCCCCGCCAGCAGCGCGTCGATATCGTCCTGGTTGTTGCTTGCGGCCGGCGCTGGCGGCGGAGCCGCCGGCTTTGCAGCAGGTGGCGGTGCAGCCGGCTTTTCAGCGGCGGGTTTCGCCGGCGCGATCTTCGACGGCGGAATGTCATTCATTGCGGCGGGCTTGGGCGCCGGCGCGGGCCTGGCAGGTTCGGCGGCCTTGTCGGTCGGCGGCGGCTTGGCCTCATCGTCGGCAATGATGCGCCGGATCGAGGCCAGAATCTCCTCCATCGAGGGTTCTTGCACCTTTGCAGGCTGCGTCATCTCCGACTCCACATCATCAACGCCCTCGCATGCGTTGTTTTACACCAAGCACGACAGGATTGGCCGGTTCCGAACGGGTGGCTCGACATTTTCGCCGCGACCGCCTGACTTGTCCCCAGATCAAGGCGATTGCGACTCATCGCGCGGCGGTGCGCCCCTGCCCACGTCACCGAAGCCCTACGCAAACAAAACATGAGATGAGATGCGACGCGAATCGCGTCCTCATCTCAGTGAAAGGCTATGTCAGGGCGTTTGATGATTGCAAGCAAACCGCAAGTCGTCATCGTCATGAGGTGATGCCGACCCAAAGCGCGATGAGATCGGAATGAATCATCATGGCGCTCTAGGTTAACGTTCGAGCATCATCTCCGCGCAAGCGCGTTCCGCGTTTGTCGCGCGGGAAAACCGCTTCACACGTTGCGCTAACGCGGCCCTTTCGGGTCCGGACCATGCTCCAGTCGCGGAGATCAACGTCCGTCGGGCGTGCGCACGCCGCCCCAGCTATCGCGCACCTGCTGGTAATGCACGCTGGGATCGTAGACGTTGGTCTTGAGGTTCATCACCTGCGGCGACAGGCGGCCGACTGCAGCGAGCACGTTGTAGGATGCGACGACCCGATCGTGTTGGGCATTCACGAGAGCGATGCGGGCATTGACCAGGGCCTGCTGCGCATTGAGCACGTCAAGCGTGGTCCGCTGACCGGCCTTTGCCTCTTCGCGTACACCGTTCAACGCAATCTCGGACGCGGTCACCTGCGCCTGTGCTGACTGCACCTGCGCCTTGGTCGCCACCAGATTGCCCCACCACTGCACGGTCGTCGCACGGCTCTGGTCGCGGGTCACCTCCAGGTTGAGACGCTGCTGTGCCAAGTTCTCCTTGGACTGCCGGATCAGCGAATATTCGGCGCCCCCCTGATAGATCGGCACGGACGCCTGTGCGATGGCGGAGGCGGTAGTCGTTCGATATAGCGTCAGGGTCTGCTCAAAGGACTGAGTGACCCCAGCCTGCAACGTGATCGTCGGCAGCAGCGCACCTTCGCTGATCTTGACCTGGAGATAGTTGACGTCGATGCCGTACATCGCCGACGTGACGCTGGGGTTTTCGACCAGGGTGAGCTCAACTGCGGATGGAAGTGTCGCGGGCAGAAAGCGATCGACCGGCGCACCGGGTGCAGGATTTACAGGCTCGACGCCGATGACCCGCCGATAATTTGCCTTTGTCGTCGTCAGTGTTGCCTCGGACGATTGCTCCTGCGTCTTGCCGGCGGCAAGTTGCGCTTCCGACTGGGCAACGTCCGTACGAGTGACCTCACCCACATTGAAGCGGTCACGTGTCTGCTTCAGCGTTTGCTCGAGCACCCGAACGTTGCTCTTCTGAACCTCGACCGCGGCTGAATCGCGCAAGTAGTCCATGTAAGTGGTTGCAGCCAAGAGCAAAACGTTCTGTTCGAGCACGCGCAGCGCCTCGCGCGCGCCGGACACCTGGCTCTCTGCCGCACGCGTTCTGTTGGCGGTCTGATTGCCGTTGAAGAGGGTCTGCGTAACCGTTAGGCCTGCGCTGCGGGGTACGCCGGTGCCGTGGATCGTCGGGCCACCCTGCAGCGGTTTCGAATCCTGATATTGATAGCCGGCGCTCGCCGTGATCGCGACCCTGGGGCGATATCCGGACAGCGCCTGTGGCACGTTTTCGTCCGTCGAACGGACCTGTGCGCGCTGCGCGTTGAGCTGCGGATTGTCCTGATAGGCGCGCACCAGCGCGCTTTCGATCGTCTCCGCCAAGGCAGGCATCGGCCCGCCGAGCGCCATCAGGAGGACCGAAACCGCAGCTCCGGTGAAGAGCTTCACCCCATGCATCCCAGAAATTCCGTTCATTCTTATCGCCGGCTCGTGCCCGCGAGCCGGGTGACCGAGAGTCGTTGCCCCCACATGCACCATATGACGGGGGCAAGCCGAACGGAACTACCCGATGGTTGTTGGCAGCGGAAACTCTTCACGTGCAGCATCCGTGCCACACTTCTGATTCAGAACGGTAATTTTTAACGGGTTCCACCCCTTCAGAAGACGAAGGCGGGCATCCGCGCCAGACCGGGAAGGATCGGCGCTGCTGCGTCGAACAGCGCGCGGTAGCCGAATTCGCCGTGGGCGCGGGTCACGATCATGGCCCGCTGGGGCATCGTCTCGGCCGACACGCCGACCAGCCGCCCGCCCTCCTTGAGCTGCTCGAAGAGCGCACTGGGCGTCACTTCGGTCGCTCCGTTCAGGATGATCACATCGTAGGGGGCAGCCGCCGGATCCCCATCCCCGCTGGGCGCCGCAGCGCACGCCACATTCGCAAATCCCTGGGCGGCCAGATTGCTCTTCGCTTTTGCGGCAAGCGCCGAATCGCTTTCGGTAGCCGTGACTTGCGCCGCGAGCCTGGCAGCAAGGGCTGCGACGTAACCGGTGGCGCAGCCGACCACCAGGACGCGATCAGCCTCGCCGATCTCGGCCGCCTGCAGCAGCTTGGCGGTCAACGCCGGCTTGATCAGATACCGCTTGGCCGATCCGTCTTCGGCCACGTCGAGATCGAGGTCGAGATAGGCCAGCGCCTGCCGGCTTGCGGGCACGAAGGCCTCGCGGGGAATCGTGAGCATGGCGTCGAGGATGCGGCGATCGGTGACGTCACTGGTGCGCACCTGGCCATCGACCATCTTTTGGCGCGCGGTCGCAAAACCGGACATTGGGGAACCCTGGAATGCGGACGGCGCCGCGGGAAAACGTGGCGGCATCTTTGGAACATGCCCTGCCAAAACGCAACATGGCGATTGCCCGAAGGCGGCAGCCCCGGGGCCGATCAATACAGGCTTGGCGCCTTGCGCCCTATTCGATCGCGACGGCGAGCCGGCCGATCAAGGCCGCGACTTCATCGAGCCGGGTCGAATCGCGGGTCTCGACCACGCGTGCCAGCAGCGCGAGGCATTCGTCGTCGCTGAGATCGGGGATGTCGGTGGGCAGAATCGAGGGGACCAAGTGGGGACGGTCGACCTGAACGTTCGGCATCGGAATCAGCTCCGCGTAAGCCCGGTGTCAGGGAACCTCGATTTGAATTGAGTCGATTTGGCGTCGTTCCGATGTCGGCACGGCAGACAATGTGCACGTCCGCGTGAACAGATTCGCGCTCCGGCACAGAGCGCGAGGCAAGACATTGAAGTTGATGAGAAATTTGGCTCCCCGGGCTGGATTCGAACCAGCGACCATCCGATTAACAGTCGGATGCTCTACCGCTGAGCTACCGAGGAAAAGGGCGAACCAACGTTCGCGCGCGGCTGCGTATAACAAAGCCTCCGGCGCTTGCAAAGGACGAATTCGTCACATCCTCGCCATCATGAGGAAGGGCACTCGTCCCTCCCCCGCCGGTCCCTGCCGCGGACGCGAACGCGCCGCGATGCGACGCTCACTCCGCAATGAAGGAGGTCGTCTTGGTGCCGGGGTCGTAGCGCAGCCTCAGCACGTTGAACTTGCAGAGGTTGACGTTCTTCCACAGCACGGACTCGTTGTAGTTCTGCCAGTCGACGCGGATGTTCCAGACGCATCCTTCGTCGTCTTCGTCGAACTCGACATAAGTGCTCGCCTGGTTCTGCAAGGTCTTGTCGAGCTCGTTGTCCCATTCTTCCAGACCATCGTCCGGCGAATTGAAGCCGAGAAACTTGATGGCGTAGCCGGTCTCGTTGACGACGGAGACGTTGCGGGAATCCGCAGCTTGCGATGGCACGGCTGTGACCGAGAGACCGAGTGCAATGAGTGCCGACAGAAAATATTTCATGAGAGCCCCAATGAAAAAGAACATCCGGCGCCTGCACGTCATCGGTGCAGGTACCGGGGCATCAATAACGTTGCCTTGCAGGTATCGTCCGGAGAGCGATCGAAAGGGTCAACACACGATCGACCTGCACTCCGGAACGGTACGCCACGCGAGAAGCGCACGGCCTGTTCTTATCGACTAGGACTCACGTCAGCAATGAATGGGCATTCATAGCCCGGGCATTCACAGCCTACTCTGCCGCGTCGGTTGTCTGAGGCGCGGGCACGCTTCCCGCAACCTCGATCGCAGCGCCATTGCTCTTGCCGGTGACGGCACTGACCAGCGCCTTCACCGGATCCTCGCCTGGTGCAAAACCGCTCTGGCGCAGGATTTCGTCGATCATCGGCCGCAGCGCGTGCACCTTCAACAGCTCGCCGGCGAGACCTTCGCCGAAGCCGGCATTGCTGCCGCTTGCGCCGTTGCCGCCGAACGCGCCGCCGGTGTGCAGGATGCGGACGTCCTTGATGTTGGCGATCGGCTTCACCATCTCGGCGAGCGCCGACGGCATCATCTCGATCCGCTTCTTGGCGATCTCGAAGTCGATGACGTTGCTGCCGAGCTTGTTCTGCGCCTCGTTCTTCATGGTGATCACGGCCGCCTCCGCTTCACCGATGTTCTTGACGCCGACCGCCTTGATCTTGTTGGCCTCGGCTTCCGCGCTGGCGAGCGTCTTGGTGGCCTCGGCGCGATCGAGCGCGGCCTTCTTCTCGGCTTCCGCCGCAACGATCAGCTCGGTCGATTTGCGTTCGGCCTCGGTGCGGGCGGCGAGCACCTGGGTCAGGCGAGCACGGTCGGCGACCTCGACCGCGCGCGCGGTCACCACCTTTTCCTCCGCTGACACGGCTACGGCTTCCGCTGTCTTGGCTTCGGCGACCGCCTCCGAGGTCTGCTTGCTCTTGGCCGCGATCTGGATCTCGTTCTCCTGCGTTGCGATCTGGATTTCGCGCTGCGCGTCGGTCTTGCGCTTGTTGATCGCGAGATCGGATTCGATCACCGCCGTTTCCTTGATCTGCTTGGCACCGGCCTCCTTCTCGGCGACCGCGCGATCGGTGTCGATGCGGGCGTTCTCCTCGGTCAGGCGCGCGGTCTGCGTCGCGGTGGCCACTTCGGCGCGGGTGCTTGCGGTCTTGTTGGCGATGTCGCGCTCCTGCGAGAGCTCGGCTTCCTTCTTGGTCCGCTCGATCCCGAGGGTCTGCTGCCGCGCCTCGAGGTCCTTTTGCGCAATCGCCACCTCGTTGTCGCGCACGATGGCGTTGCGGTCGCGCCGGCGGGTCTCGGTGATGGTCTTGAGCTGGGTGAGCCCCTCCGCGTCGAAGAAGTTTTCCGGGTTGAAGAACTTGACGTCGGTCTGGTCGAGTTTGGTCAAAGACACCGACTCCAGTTCAAGGCCGTTGGACTTGACGTCGGACTCCACGGTCGCCTGCACGTGCTTGACGAAATCGCTGCGCTTCTCCTGCAGTTCCAGGATGGTCATGGTGGCCGCCACCGAACGCAGGCCGTCGACGAATTTGGCTTCGACCTGGTTGCGCAGGGCTTCGGCGTCATTGGTCAGCGCGCCCAGCGTCTGGCTCGCCAGCGCAATGCTCTCGTCGTCGGGGCGGACGCGGACATAGAACTCGGCGACGATGTCGACGCGCAGGCGATCCTTCGTGATCAGGGATTCCCGCTCCTTGCGCTCGACCGTGAGCCGCAGCGTCTTCAGGTTGACGCTGGCATAGGAGTGGAAGATCGGCAGGATCATGGCGCCGCCGTCGAGCACCACCTTCTTGCCACCCAGGCCGGTGCGGACGAATGCCTCGTCTCGCGTGGCGCGCTTGTAGAGGGTGGTGAACACAATGCCCAGGACGACGATCAGCGCAACGCCGATCATGGCCGGGACTGCAATGTCAAACATGAATATCTCCGCTAATTGCTTTGCTGATTGCTTAGAGTGGGTTTGGATGGTTTGAGTTCATCGTCGGCTTTCACCGCCAAAAAGCGGGTGCCGACGCGATCGACCAGCAGGACGAGGCTTCCCTGCGCCAGCGGCTCAGACGAAGGCGCCGCGACCGCCCAGACGAAATGCCGGTTGCCATAGACGTCGGCGACGCTGACGCGGCCGGGCGGGCCCTGGTCCAGGGGACCGATGACGACTTCGCCGACTCGACCGACGAGATCCCCGAGACCGACGGCGTAGCTTTCGTCCTTGGGAATGATTTTTGCGATGAAGCCGCTGGAGATGCGCACCAGCGGGATCGACACGATCACCGCGCCGAGCGAGGCGACGCTCGCCGGCAAGGGGCCGGCGACCATCCGCGCAATATCCTGGATCAGGAAGCCGGTGATCGAGAAGGCACCGAGCAGCAGCAGCAGGAAGATCAGCAGCGGCACGCCGCCGAGATTGATCCAGGAGATCGCGTTGGTCACGCCGCTGTGGCCCGGATGGCCGAAGTCGACGACGTTGCCGAGGATTTCGCTCAAGGAGGCCCCGACCATCATCGAGACCACCTCGACCGAGCCGACAATCACGATCATGGTCGCCGCGATCGCGAACGGCCTGACCTCGGGCGCCATCACATGTTCGAGCAATGTGCTCATGGCCGCGAACTCAGGAGCGCGTCTTCAACCGCGCGAGCCTCGCCGCAATCTCCTTGTCGCGATGCAACGTGCTGAGCTCGTCGATGTCACTCGAGAACGCAATGCCGGCCGGCACGCCGGTGGCCCGCGCGACCGCCCTGCCCGCGCGCAGCGCCTTTGCTGCGGCCGAGTTGCCGGCCTGTTTTTTCGACGTTGCGGTCGAATGTGTGCCGGCGGCGGCCTCGCTCTTCTCGAGATCGGCGCGCCGCTGCTCGGCATCCTGGAGGGCGGAGAGCACCGCGCGCAGCGAGGTCACGCATTGCTCGATCTTCTCATTGTTCTCGTCGATCGCCCGCGACAGCACCTCGAACTGCGCTTCGAGGTCCATCTGCCGCGCGATGCCGGCGCGGGCGAGGTCGTCACGGCTGTCGTCGATCGCGCCCTGGATCTTTGCGGCAAGGTCGGTCATCGCGCGCTCGATCTCACTGCGCCGCGCGTTCAGCCGATATTCCTCGGCGCGCGCCGAAGCGAGCGCTTCGCGGGCCTCGTTCTCCGCGTTCTCGATCTCGCGGATGGCCTGGCCCACGACCTTCAGCTTGTTCTTGCCTTCGGCCTGCTCGATCGCGTCATAGGCGATGCCTGCGATCAGGCGTCCAACCCGGGACAGGAAGTTCTCGGGGGCGGCAGCGATGGTATCCATGGCATTCTCCTCCTCTGGCAGATTGTTCGGCGTGACGCCGTAGTGAATTTCAAAACCGTCGTCGCTGCGGATCAGATGGGCGGGCACGCTCTGGCCCCAGCCCTCGGCATAACCGACATAGTCGAACGGCACGCTGAAGCGCCCCTGCACGGTGGCGATCGAGATCGTGGTCGGACCCTTGAGCTTGGCAAGTTTGTCGTCGAGCGGCAGCCGGCGACCGCTCGCCGCGCGATAGTCGGCGCGGTCGCGCAGGCCCAGCGTCACCAGGCGTGACGGTAGGCCGGTCTGTTTCCGGATCGCATCGTAGGCGTGGGCATGCAGCAGCACGACGTTGGAGCCCACATTATGCGTGCGAGCAACCTCATCGAGGATCTCCATCATGCGGTCATAGGCCTCGAAAGTCGCCTCCAGTGCGGCTTTGACGGCCGGCTCAGGGGCGAGCCTGTAGCGCAGCGAGGATGGCGCTTGTCGGGGCGACGGGCTCATGGAAAGCACTAAAGCACCATCTTAGTGCTTTACAAGGGGAAAGGCCGATCACGTTCCACTGATCCTTATGCACTGTATTGGTTAGTCGCCGTCGGTACGGGCGGCGTTCAAGGTTGTCTGGTCACCGATAGATCACTGCGGATCAAGACTTCTCGCACGCGCCGGTTGCAATTTTCATCGAAATGCGCCCCCCCCGGGGCACGGCCACGCACAGATTGTCCGCAGCATATCCACAGGGCTACCGCGCCGATTCCGTCTGCGTGTGAGCTAACTTGCTGCGCACAAATCCACTGGTCGCCGGCTCAACCGCCCGCCTGCTCGAACACGGCGCGGCAGGCCTCGCTCAGGCTCGCCTTGTTGCGGCGCAGGCACGCGGTGATGGCGCGGACGTTCGGGATCTCGCCGGCGCAAAGACGGTAAACGTCGGGGGTGCAGGCCCGGCGTTGCTCGGGCGTGCCCTGCGCGTAGGCAGTTGATGCAAACAGCGTCAGGAACAATCCGAGAGTCGAGGCCCGACGCGCCCGGCTCTTCACGCCTGCGAATTTCAGGAACCTCGCCTTCATCATTGCGTCTCCTGTCGGCCTCACCCGTTCTGGCCTTCATTGGCCGGTGTGACGTCAGGCTTACGGGAAAGAAAGTTCTGAGAATGTGATCTCTTTCACACTGGCGGCTCGGTGGAACCGCCTAGGTTCCGCGCCGGTTTTCTTTAGGGAATCACTAACCAAACGAGCGCCGATCGACGGGTCGATAAAATTCGATCGATCCGCTCAATTGGGAAAAAAGCCGGTTTTGCGATTTTGCCCGTCGGGAATGGCCCGGAGGGTGCGATGAGCGAAGCCGAATTCAACTTGCTGCTGGATGCCGTGCGGGCCGCAATCGAGCCCGCGCCGGAGGAGGAATTCGTGCCCCGCTCGTGGAAATTCGACGCGCCGCTCAAAGCCGCCAACGACAACGAGGGAACTTGGCCGCTGCTGCCGTTTCCGGATGGCTGGTACGCCGCCGGCTGAGCGCGACCTCCCGGGCTCTTCTCTCTCGCTATGTCTGTAAGAACAGTCGGTCGCCGCCTGGCATCTGGCGGAGACAATCAGTCAACTTTCAGTGCCCGACTGGTCGTCCGACTGACGCGGGTCCCTGACCGGACCGGTGGACGGAAAGATGCTCTCATAGATCGCGCGGGCTTCCCGTATCAGACGGGCCCGCTCGATCTCGGACTTCGGAACAAATCGGACGATCTCGCCCACGTGCTCTCCAGGATTCACGGCTTGATGATTCATCATCTAGGTGATGCGATCTTCATGCCAAGGCACATGAATCGCGGCAAACCGCCACCCCGGACAAATCCGGGTGACTTCTGAGCCATCCCATTATCGCGAACCAGAGATGCGCGTAAACCGGGGCTATTTATGCTGGGAAATCAGGAGGTTGTGATGGAGGCCACGACCAGAATTGAACTGGTGTAAACGGTTTTGCAGACCGCTGCGTAACCACTCCGCCACGTGGCCCCGTAAGGCCGGACTGATATAGGGGATCAAGGACTTAGGCAACCGCCTTCATCCGACTTCCCGATCGGTTGTGGAAGGTCGTCCAACTTGCGGTGGGGCGGCCGCTTACCCAAACATCTGCGCCAGCTTGACGCTTGCACAGATGATCATCCCCCACAGCGCGAAATTGATCTCGATCGCGGCGAGCATGAGCGTTCTTCCCTGGTCGCACCACTTTTGCCTGTAGTGCTCAGCGTCTACACTCGCTCAGCCCTGCCAAGGGTTCCAGTCCATAATTTCCATTTTTCGGCTGAGCTCGCCTTGGTCAGGTCACAAACGCGAACAAGCGCGATTCAAGGTTCAACGCAGGCTGGATCACGCCCTGCCCTCGCCGGCGACAGCCAGATATTGGCCGAAGATGTCTTCGGTTGAACCCGCAGCGGCGATCCGTCCCTCGCGCAACAGGATCGCGCGGTTGCAGGTGTTCCTGATGAGATCGATATCGTGCGAGGCGAGCACGAGGATACCGGCGCGTGCCACGATCGCATCGAGCCGCTGACGCGCTTTCCTGCGGAACTGCTGATCACCGACGCCGATCCACTCGTCGAGCAGCACGATCTCACCTTCGATCGCGGTTGCCACCGCGAAGATCAGGCGCAGAATCATGCCGCTGGAATAGGTGCGCAGCGGCAGGTCGAGCCGGTCGCCGAGCTCAGTGAACTCGGCGATCTCCGCACGCCGCGCCTCTATCTCGCTGCGCCGCGCTCCGATCACCAGCCCGCGCCGCAGGATATTCTCGTAACCGGTCGCCTCCTCGTCGAAACCGGCGGCGAGATCGAACAGCGACAGGCAGCGGCCGCAGACATCGACCCTGCCCGAGGTCGGATGGTAGATGCCGGCCAGCACCCTGAGCAGCGTGGTCTTGCCGGCGCCATTGGCGCCGATGATGCCGAGCCGGTCACCAGCGCGGATATCGAGATCAACGCCGTTCAGCGCGGAGACAATGTGCGGGCGCGGTGCATTGCCGGCCTTGCGCAGCGTCACGGCGCGCACGAACCGGCTGCGCAGCGAGCGGTCGCGAAACGACAACACGGGAAATGTAACTGAGACATTGCGCAGCACGATGTGGGCAGCGAAGCTCATGGCGCGCACCTAGAGCCAGTACGCCACGCGATGGCGGTATCTCGCGTAGCAGCCGAGGCCGATCATCGCCATGCCGAGCGCGTAGAGCGATCCGAGCAGCCATTGCGCCGGATCGGCCGGCTGCGACAGAAGCGGCTTGCGCACGAGATCGAGCAACGTCGCGAACGGATTGACCCGCGTCAGCCAGTGGAAGGCGGTGCCGTGCACCGCATCCTCGGTCCAGATGATCGGCGTGAGGAAGAAGACGAATTGCAGGCCACTGACGATCGCCGATCCAATATCGCGAAAGCGCGCGCAGAGCAGACCGAGCGCAGTCGCACCGCCGACCAGCGTGACCAGCAGGATCGCAAAGCCGGGAACGGCGAGCACAAGGGTCCAGTGCAGCGGCCAGGGCATCACGACATAAAGCAGACCGACCAGCAGCAGATGGTGCAGGAAGATGACGACGTTGCGCGCCGTCATCTGCAGCACGTGCACGATCAGCGGCGCCGGCACGGCCTTGATCAGATGTCCGGACGCCACGAAGACGTTGGAGCCTTCCTGGAGCGTCGCGGCGATCAGGGTCCAGACGATCAGGCCGACGGCGAAGGACGGCAAGAAGACAGCAATCTCCTGCTTGAACAGCGTCGCATAGACCAAGCCGACGCTGGCGATCGTTGCCGCGAGAGTCAGCGTGATCCAGAGCGGGCCGATCACGGTGCGGCGATATCGCAAGGAGATGTCCATCAGGGCGAGCGTGCCCCAGCGATCGAATTGCGCGCCTTGCCGGACGATTTCCCTGGCCGCAGCCTGAATGCGACTTCCCATCCCGCTCCTGGCTTTCCAACGCTAGGCCCGATCACGGGAAGGCAATATGCCCCCCGCGTCTCTATCTGCCCGCTCCGGAGCGGGCAAGCCCTCGGCGCTGGCGGTCAGCCGCGGCGGCTGCGGCGAAAATCGCGCCGGCGGCCTCGGCCTGCCGGTTTTGGCGCATATTCAGGCGTCTCCGCCAGCACTTTGCGATAGCGTGTTAACATCCGTTCAAAACTCGCATGCAGCGTCTCGGCAATATCCGGGCGCTGCTGGAGGCTCGCGAGCATCATGGCCGCAGCCTCGATGGTGGCGAGCCCGTCGCGCCGCGGCTCACGGCGCAAGCGCCCATAACGTGAGGGGGCCGCGGGATTGAGGATCACGCGCTGGCACTTCAGCATCCAGGGATTGCGCCACCACAGCGCCTTGGCCTGGCTCCAGGTGCCGTCGAGCAGCACGACGCCCTCGATCCTGTTCAGGATGGCGCGCTGATTGTCGGCGATCTCGCCCTTGCGCGTCAGCGCAATGATGTCGGCGTCGCTATCGAGATCGGTGGCACGCGCCGAGCCGAGATAGAGCACCGCCCAGCGCGCCGGATCCGCGACCGGTCGTCCGAGCGCCTTGGCAAGGCTCGGCCATGACAGCCCGACCCGCACCGTCGCATCGGCAAAATGCCGTGCCGTCAGCCGCGCGGTACCGAGCGCCCTGTCCTGCTCCTGCGGATGCTGTAGGATCAGGAGCGCGATGCGGCTGTCGAGCTGCGTGACGCTGTCGCAGATGCACAGCGGCATCGGCTTCTGGCAGTGCGGGCATTCGGCGACGGGCTCGGAAGCTGCGGTGGTGACGTCAGACGGGTTCGACATCCAGCCGCTATACGCTTGGCCCAAGGCTTCAACAACGGGTTATTGCCTTCAACAACCGTTATTCCGCAGGCGCGTGCACGGCACCCGGGTCGGAGCGGCGGCGCAGGCGATCGATCAGGAGATAGATCACCGGCGTCGTGTAGAGCGTCAGGATCTGCGACACGAACAGGCCGCCGATGATGGTGATGCCGAGCGGGCGGCGCAGTTCCGTGCCTGGCCCCGTTGCGATGACCAGCGGGACGCCGGCGAACAGAGCTGCCATCGTCGTCATCAGGATCGGGCGGAAGCGCACCCGGCATGCCTCGAAAATCGCATCCGCCGACGACAGGCCGCGCTGCCGCTCGGCGTCAAGCGCGAAGTCGACCATCATGATGCCGTTCTTCTTGACGATGCCGATCAGGAGAATGATGCCGACGAAAGCGATCACCGTCAGCGGCGTGTTGGTGATCTGGAGCGCGAGCAGTGCCCCCAACCCCGCTGATGGCAACGTCGAGATGATCGTGAGCGGATGGGCAAGGCTCTCATAGAGCACGCCGAGCACGATATACATCGCGACCAGCGCCCCAAGGATCAGCAGCGGCTGCCGGCCGCTGGTCTTGGCGAAATCGCCGGCGTTGCCGTCAAAACTGCCGCGAATGCCTTCGGGCATGTGCAGCTCCTCGACCGCACGCTGGATGTTCTGGGTCGCGACCTGGAGCGGCACGTCCGGCAGGAGGTTGAACGAGACGGTCGTCGAGGGAAACGACTGCGAATGGAACACCGCAAGCGCCGCGAGCCCGCGCTGCGCGCGCACCACGGCCGACAGCGGCACCTGTGTATCATTGGCCCCGGCGACATAGATGCGTTCGAGATTGGACGGATCGACCTGGAATTTCGGATCGGTCTCCAGCACGATCATGTACTGGTTGCGCTGGGTGTAGATGATGGAGATCTGCCGCTGCGCGAATGCGTTATTGAGCGCATTGTCGATGTCCTGGACGCGCACCCCGAGGCGCGAGGCGGTCTGACGGTCGATGGTCAGCGTGAGCTGCAATCCGCCGGGATCGCGATCGCTGGAGATGTCGGTGATGCCCTCGACCGTCTCCATCCGCTTGGCGACGATCGGCGCCCATTGCTGGAGCAGGTTGAGATCGGTGCTCGACAGCGTGTACTGGTAGTCCGAGTCGCTCTGCCGCCCGCCGGCACGCACGTCCTGGGCCGCGAACATGAAGAGGCGGATGCCGGGCACGCGAAACAGCGCGCGGCGCAGCCGGTCGATGACCAGTTGCGTCGCGACATAGTCGCGCTCCTCCGGCGGCTTCAGGCTGATGAACATGGTGCCGCGGTTCGACGTGGCCGGGCCCGGCCCTCCGCCGCCAAGCACCGAACCGATGCCGGCCACGGCGGGATCCGCCATCACGATGTCGGCCAGCTGCTGCTGCAGGCCCAGCATCGACTGGAACGAGATGTCGGCGGAGGCCCGCGTCGCGCCGATGATGAATCCGGAATCGTCGGTCGGGAAATAGCCCTTCGGCACCTTGGCGTAGAGCGTCACCGTGAGGGCGATGGTGGCGAAGAAGACCATGAGCGTCGAGAGCGGGAATTCAAGCACGGCGCGCAGGGTCCGCGCGTAGAAATTGACGATCCGCGACAGCGAGCCCTCGATCACGCGGTCGAACAGCGTGGCCGTCTCCGACGTGGTCTGCCGGATATATTGGGCGCAGATCATCGGCGTGACCGTGAGCGATACCAGCGTCGAGACCACGATCGCAAAGGTCAGCGTCAGCGAGAATTCGCGGAGCAGCCGGCCAACGATGCCGTCCATGAAGATCAGCGGCGTGAACGCCGCAACCAGCGACAGGCTGATCGAGAGCACGGTGAAGCCGATCTGCTTCGCCCCCTCCTGTGCCGCCTGGAACGGCCGCATGCCGTGCTCGAGGTTGCGGAACATGTTCTCGATCATCACGATGGCATCGTCGACCACGAAGCCGACCGAGATCGCAAGCGCCATCAGCGAGAGGTTGTCGATCGAGAAGCCCGCAAGCCACATCCCGGCGCAGGTGCCGGCGAGCGCCAGCGGCACCGAGATGCCGGCCGCGATCGTCGGCGTGATCCGCCGCAGGAACACGAACACCACGACCATGACCAGGATCGCGGTTGCAAGCAGCGTCCATTGCATGTCCCGGACGCTGGCGCGGATCGTGCCGGTGCGATCGACCAGGGTGGAGATCTCCACACCTGCCGGAATCCACTGCTTGAGCTCGGGGATCAGCGCCTTGACGCGGTCGACGGTGTCGATGACGTTGGCATCACCCTGCTTGGTGATCTGAATCAGCACCGCGGGCTGCTTGTTGAACCAGGCTATGGAGCGCGCGTTGCGGACGGAATCCTCGATGTCGGCGACGTCGCCGAGACGGACGAAAGTTCCATTCCCGCTCTTGATGACGATGTCGCGGAATTCCTTCGCGGTGCGCATCTGGCGGTTCAGCGCCAGCGTCTCGCTCTGGCGCTCGCCATTGAAGATGCCGACCGGGCCGAGCGGATTGGCATTGATGATCGCGGTCCGCACGTCGTCCGTGGCGATGCCGGCATTGGACAGCGCGACCGGATTGAGCTGGATGCGCACCGCCGGCTGATCCGCGCCGCTGATGGTGACATTGCCGACGCCCGGAACCTGCGAGATCCGCTGCGCGATCACGGTGTCGGCGACGTCATAGATGGCGGCGGTCGAGATGGTCTTGGAAGTCAGCGCCAGCACGTAGACGGGTGCTGCGGCGGAATTGGCTTTGCGGAAGCGCGGTAGCGCCGGCAGATCGCTCGGCAGATCCACCAGCGAAGCGTTGATCGCTGCCTGTACGTCGCGCGCGGCCCGATCGATGTCCCGGCCGATGTTGAACTGCAGCTGGATGTTGGTGTTGCCGAGCGAGCTCGTCGAGGTGATCTGGTTGATGCCGGCGATCTCCCCCAGTCGCCGCTCCAGCGGCGCGGCGACGGTTGCCGCCATGACGGAGGGGTCGGCGCCTGGCCGGCTTGCAGACACGAAAATGGCGGGGAAGTCGACGTTGGGCACCGACGAGACGGGCAAGAACTCGTAGGCCACGACACCCAGCAGGAACAGCCCGATCGAGAGCAGCGTCGTGGCGACGGGCCTGCGGATGAAGGGCTCCGAGATCGATGCCATCTCACATCCCCTCGGTTGCGCCCGCAACCGGCGGCCCTCCCGGCTCGACCGGGGGCAGCGCGCGCTCGAGGCGGCGGTTGATCCGGTCGAGCGCGAGATAGATGACCGGCGTGGTGTAGAGCGTCAGCAACTGGCTGAGTAGCAGGCCGCCGATGATGGAGATGCCGAGCGGAAAGCGCAGCTCGGAGCCGGTGCCGCTCTCGATCGCAAGCGGAAGCGCGCCAAACAGCGCCGCGAGCGTCGTCATCATGATCGGGCGGAAACGCAACAGGCAGGCCTGGACGATCGCTTCCGTCGGCGCCATTCCCTGCCCGCGCTCCGCTTCCAGCGCGAAGTCAATCATCATGATGGCGTTCTTCTTGACGATGCCCATCAGGAGGATGATGCCGATCAGGCCGATGACGGAGAGGTCTTGCCCGCACAAGACGAGCGCGAGGATCGCGCCGACGCCGGCGGACGGCAGCGTCGACAGGATCGTGATCGGGTGGATGTAGCTCTCATAGAGCACGCCCAGCACGATGTAGATCGTGATGACGGCAGCGAGCAGCAGCCAGGGTTGGCCGGCGAGGGCCTTGGCGAATTCGGCGGCATCGCCCGCGTAGACGCCGACGATGTTGCCGGGCATGCCGATGCGGGTCTCGATCGCCTTCACGGCCTCGACCGCGTCGCCGAGGGCGGCGCCCGGCGCCAAGTTGAAGCTGAGCGAGACCGCCGGGAATTGTGCCTGGTGCGAGATCGCGAGCGGCGCCGTGGTGCGCGTGAGCGTCGCCACGGCCGACAGCGGCACTTGGGCGTTAGGCGCGCCGACGGTGCTGCTGGCCGAGCCCGGCAGATAGAGCTTCGACAGGATCGACGGATCGCGCTGGTACATCGGCAGCGCCTCCAGCACCACGCGGTACTGGTTGGCCTGACCGTAAATGGTGGAAATCTGCCGCTGCGCGAAGGCATCGTTCAGGGTGTCGGTGACGGCCTGCAGGTTGACGCCGAGCTGGCCGGCGCGGGTCCGGTCGACGTCGAGCTGGGCGCGCAAGCCACCCTCCTGCGCCTCCGAGGACACGTCGCGGAACAAGGGATCGCGCCGCATCTCCGCGACCAGCTTGCGCGACCATTCCGAGACGGATGCCGCGTCGGTGCCGGTGAGCGTGTACTGATACTGCGAGCGGCTCGACTGCGTCGAGATCTGCACGTCCTGGACGGGCTGGAAGTACACGGTCATGCCGGGGATCGCGGCGACCCTGTTCTTCAGCCTGTCGACGACCACGCTGACGTCGTCGCGCCGCTCGCCGCGCGGCTTGAGCGTCATGACGAGGCGCCCGACATTGGTGGTCGGGTTGACTGAGCCCGCTCCGATCACCGAGACGACGCCGACCACGTCGGGATCGGCCTTGATGGCATCGGCGGCTTCCGTCTGCCGCTTCTGCATCTCGGCGAAGGAAACGTCGGGGCCGGCTTCCGTTACGGCCGTGATCGAGGCCGTATCCTGGAGCGGCAGAAAGCCCTTGGGCGCGACCACGTACAGAGCCAGGGTCGCGATCAGCGTGGCGAAGGTCACGACCAGCGTCGCGCGCTGATGCTCCAGCACCCATAGCAGGCTGCGGTGATAGAAGCCGACCGTCCAGTCGATGAAGCGGCTGATGGCGGCGAGCCCCGGCACCGCAAACTCCTCGTGCGCGTGCTTGAGGAGGCGCGAGCACATCATCGGCGTCAGGGTGAGCGAGACCACTGCCGAGGTCACGACCGCGATCGTCAGCGTCAGCGCGAATTCGCGGAACATCCGGCCCACGAGGCCCGACATGAACAGAAGCGGGATGAAGACGGCGATCAGCGATACCGTCAGCGAGATCACGGTGAAGCCGATCTCGCTCGCGCCCCGGAGCGAAGCCTGCATCGCGCTCTCGCCATTCTCCATGTGGCGGACGATGTTCTCGATCATCACGATGGCATCGTCGACCACGAAGCCGGTGCCGATCGTCAGCGCCATCAGCGACAGGTTGTCGAGGCTGAAGCCTGCGAAATACATGATGCCGAAGCTCGTGATCAACGACAGCGGCAGCGCGACGCCCGCGATCACGGTCGCGCGCAGCGAGCGCAGGAACAGCAGCACGACCAGCGTCACCAGCACGACGGCGAGGATCAGCGTGAACTGCACGTCATGGACTGAGGCGCGGATGGTGACCGTCCGGTCCGAGACCACGGTCAGGTGCACGCCGGCCGGGATCGCGCGCTGGACCTTCGGAATCTCCGCCCGGATCTGGCTGACCACATCGATCACGTTGGCGCCGGGCTGGCGCTGGATGTCGATGATCACCGCCGGCGTGCCCTGGTACCAGCCACCGGTCCGGTCGTTTTCCAGGCCGTCGACGATCTGCGCGATATCCCCGATGGTGACGGGCGAGCCGTTGCGGTAGGCCACGATGATCGGCCGGTAGGCATCGGCCGCGGCGATCTGGTCGTTGGCCGCAATCAGATAGGACTGCTGTGCGCCGTCGAGCGAGCCCTTCGGCCCCGAGACGTTGGCATTGGAGATCGCGCTGCGCAGATCCTCCATGGCAATGCCATAGGCAGCCAGCCGCGCGAGGTCGGCCTGGATGCGCACAGCCGGTTTCAGCCCGCCCAGCACCGAGACGCGGCCGACGCCGGAGATCTGGCTCAGCCGTTGCGCCAGGATCGTATCCGCGATGTCGCTCATCACCCGCAGCGAGATCGTGTCGGAGCGCAGTGCGAGCGTCATCACCGGCGCATCGGCCGGGTTCACCTTGGCGTAGGTCGGCGGGTAAGGCAGCGTCTTGGGCAGAACGCCGGCGGCTGCGTTGATCGCAGCCTGCACGTCCTGCGTCGCACCATCGATGTCGCGGTTGAGATCGAATTGCAGCGAAATCTGGCTGACGCCGAACGAGCTCGTCGAGTTCATCGCCGACAACGACGGGATCTGGCCAAGCTGCCGCTCCAGCGGCGCGGTAATGAGCGAGGCGATGACGTCGGGGCTCGCGCCGGGCAGCTGCGTCGTTACCTGCACCGTCGGGAAGTCGACCTGCGGCAGCGCTGAGACCGGAAGCGAAAAATAGCCGAGCGCGCCGCCGATCAGCAGCGCGATGCCGAGGAGCGAGGTCGCGATCGGCCGGCGAATGAAGGGTTCGGAGACGCCCATGACGCGATCAGTCCGTCGAGGTCGGGGTCATGGCTGCTTCGCTCCACTGCCCGATGAATCTGCCCCCTGTGCCGGTCCGGTCTGGCCTTTCTGGTCGCCCTCACCGCTTTGCCGCTTGGCGCGGCGCTCGCCATCCTTGCCTTGTCCGTCCTTCGCCTGTCCGTCCTTGGCTGGCCCATCCTTGGCCTGCCCATCCTTGGCTTGACCGCCTTTCTGGGCATCCGGCGCGCGGGTGCGCTTGCGCGGCGCAAGATCCGCAGACGGCGTCTGGTCGTCGCGGCCGACGATCACCTTGGAGCCGTCGGAGAGATTGGCAAAGCCGGTCGTGACCACGCGATCGCTCGGTGACAGGCCGCTCGCGATCACGGCGTCATGCTCGTTCTGCTGCGTCACCGTTACCGGCTTGGCCGAGACGATATCGCCCTCGCCGATGACATAGCTGAAGGTTCCGATCGGACCGCGCTGCACGGCCGATGTCGGCACCACCAGCGCTTTCGGCAGCGTCTCGACCTTGAGGCGGACATTGACGAACTGGCCCGGCCAGAGCTGGTAGCTGGCGTTGGGGAATTCCGCCTTGAGCTTGAGCGTGCCGGTGGTCGGATCGACCTGGTTGTCGATACCGGTCAGCTTGCCGGTGTCGATCACCGTCACACCGTCATTGCCGAACACGTCGACCTGCAACGTGCCCTTCGACGCGGCAGCGTTGACGCGCATGATCTGCTGCTGCGGCAGGCTGAACCACACTGCGATCGGCTGCAATTGCGTGATGACGACGAGGCCCGTGGTGTCGGAGGCATGGATGATGTTGCCTTGGTCGACCTGGCGCAGACCCGCGCGGCCCGAGAGCGGTGCCACGATCTTGGTGTAGCTCAGCGTTGCCGCCGCATTGTCGATCGCGGCCTGGTCGGCCTTGACCAGCGCCTCGGTCTGCGCGACCAGCGCGCGCTGGGTGTCGGCCTGCTGCTTGGAGCCCGCGTTGGAGGCGGCGAGCTGCTCGTAGCGCGTGAGGTCAATGCGCTGGTTGGCGAGCTGCGCCTGGTCCTGAGCCTTCTTGGCCACGGCCTGATCATACTGCGCCTGGTAGATCGCGGGATCGATCTCGGCGAGGACGTCGCCCTTCTTGACATCCTGGCCTTCGATGAAATTCACCGCGATCAACTTGCCGTCGACCTGCGAACGCACGGTGACGGTGTTGAGCGCGCGGATCGCGCCGACGCCGTCGAGATAGACCGGCACGTCCTGGACGCGCGGTGACGCCGCCAGAACGGGCACGGGCAGGTCGGGCCGCGCATTGCGGTCAGTCGCAGGTTTCTGGTGCCACGCGGTCCAGCCGAAATAGCCGAGCCCGCCGAGGATCACGAGCGTGATCAGCGTGGAAACAAAGCGGCGGCCGCGCCGGGACGTGCGCTTGCCCGCCTTGTCCTTCGCGCCTTCCTTCGTATCCGGCTTAAAGAGCATTGACGGGTTTCTCCATTCTCGGCTCCCAACCGCCGCCCAATGCCTGGTACAGGCTGACGATCGCGAGCAGGCGGGCAAGCTGCGCCTGCCACAGCGCATCTTCCGCCTGAAATAGTGTCTGCTGGACGTTAAGCACCGTCACGATATCGGCCGTGCCGGCGCGCAACTGCTGTTCGGCGAGATCGAACGCGCGGCGTGATGCCGCGACGACCTCGCGCTGCAACTGCAGCTTGATCGTGGTCTGCTTGATCGAATACAGCGCGTTATCGACATCCGCGAAGGCCTGGATGATCGTCTTGCGGTAGGTCTGGAGCAACTCGTCCTGCCGCGCCTTGGCGTTTTCGAAATTGCCGAGAATCTTGCCGCCGTCGAAGATCGGCTGCGTCGCGCTGCCGACGAGCTGGAAGAAGGCCGCGTGCGGCTGGAACAGGGACACCAGCGCCGAGCTCTGATAGCCGCCATTCCCGGTGAGCTGGATGGTCGGAAAGAACTGCGCGCGGGCATTGCCGATATTGGCGGTGGCAGACGCAAGCTGCGCTTCCTGTCGGCGAATATCGGGCCGCTGCGTCAAGAGTTCGGACGGCAGCCCCGGCGTAACGCGCGGGATTGCGATCTGGTTCATCGAGCCGCCCGCGATCCGCACGCTCTCCCGCGGACGCGACACCAACACGGCCAGTGCGTTGATGTTCTGGTCGAGTGTCTGGCGGAGCGGCGGCACCAGCGCCTTCTGGTTCGCCAGCACGCTCTCCTGCTGCGCGACGTCGAGGTCCGTGCCGGTGCCCGCCTTTCGCCGCTCCTTGATGGCATCGAGTATCCGCTGGGCACTGGCGATGTTGTCTTGCGCGGTGCGCAAGCGATCCTGCGAGGCCAGCACCTGGAAATAGGCGTTGGCGACGCTGGTCAGCGTGGTCAACGCCACGACGTCTCGATCGAAGCGATTGGCGTGGGCGGTCTCTTCGGCGGACTGCAATGCGTCCCGATTCTGGCCCCAGAAATCGAGCTGGTAGCTCGCGCTCATCGAGGCCGAATAGTTGACGACCTCGCGGCCGCCATTGGTGAGTCCGGAGGACGAGGAGCCGGAGGTGCGTGAGTAGGTCTCCGAACCCGCGCCGGACAGGGTCGGCAACAGGGCTGCGCCGGCCTGCCGCGCCTGGGCGTCGGCCTCGAAGATGCGCGCGACGGCGGCGGCGATGTCCAGGTTGACGGTCTGTGCCTCCTCCATCAATTGCGTCAGCTCCGCCGAGCGAAAGCCGCGCCACCAGTCGAGCGGCGGCGGCGCATCGGGCTTACCGGCGTATTTATATTGGCTGGGCACGTCGAGCGCCGGATCCGGCAAGTCCTGCGTCAGCACGCAGCCGGCGGAGCTCAGTGCCAGGCCAAGCGCCACCACCCTGCCCGCTGCACCCAGCAGACGGGGTGCGGGACCGTGCGGTCGCCGGACGGCGACCATCGGGACTCTTCGGGTCACATCCACCCCCTGCCGGGCAGACGCAACTGCCACCGCGCGGCCGGATTAACCGATTCGCGGCCGGTCAGTCGGGAAATGGTCTCCGTTTCATTCACAGCGTGATGCTTTCCTGGAACTGTTCCGCATACTAGCCGGGCGTGACCGGGGCGGACAGTCCCGCAACTGCGAAGCGCGCCCCGCAAAGGGGACTTCACGAAGTCGCCAAACACGCAGGTTTTTCCTATTTCTATAGGGCTTTCTTGCATTTTGGCGCGCTCCGCAGCAGGCGGCAAGCTTACCAACATTTCATGTGATATTGTCGCCACAGCGGGATCGGGACGGCCACAGAAGGGATGCCCTCCACCGAAACCTGCGCCGCAGCGCACGGCAGCTTTTCCGACATCAAGCGACAGGGGCATCGCAGAAGCTTGGCGGCCGCCGAAACGCGCGCTTATACTGTCCATGGCTGACTGCCTGCGGGGGCGCTCTCGGGTCCAGCGAAAACCGGGATCGGCGCGGCTGCCTGAGCGGTCGGATTGTGCCAGTTCAGGTGATTCCGATGCCGAACGCGATCCCGGTCACCCCCGACAATGTCGAGACGGTCCTCGCCGACCTGCCGCGTCTGGTTCGCCTCGCGCTCGCCTTCGGCTCACGTCTGAGGCGTGGCACGCTCGACGTGATCCTGCCTGACGGCCGCGTCATCCGGCTCGGTGGCCTCGAGCCGGGACCGAATGCGGTGATGCGGCTGCACAATTACGATTTTGCGCCCCGCCTCATCAATGCCGGCGATATCGGGATTGCGGAAGCCTATCTCGCAGGCGATTGGGACACGCCCGATCTCACTCAGTTCCTCTATCTCTTCTGCGTCAACCACGACCTGATCCAGGCCATGCTCCGCGACAAGCCGCTGATGCGCTTCGCTCAGGTGCTCCGGCACTGGTTCAACCGCAACACCAGGCGCCAGGCGCGGCGCAACATCCATGCTCATTACGACATCGGCAACGCCTTCTATTCGGCCTGGCTCGATCCGAGCATGACCTACTCCTCGGCGCTGTTCGAGGAGAACACCACCGATCTCACGGCAGCCCAGACCAACAAGTATCGCCGGCTCGCCGAAGCCATCGATCTCAAGCCGGGACAGAAGCTGCTCGAGATCGGCTGCGGCTGGGGCGGATTTGCCGAATACGCGGCCAAAACCTTTGGCGCGCATGTTGTGGGTTTGACGATCTCGACCGAGCAGCGCGACTTTGCGCAGAGGCGCATCGAGGATGCCGGTCTCGCCGAGAAGGTCGAGATCCGCCTTCAGGACTACCGTGATGAGCGCGACCGGTATGACCGCATCGTCTCGATCGAGATGATCGAGGCCGTCGGCGAGCAGTTTTGGCCGAAATATTTCGCGCAGCTGCGCGATCGCCTGTTGCCGGGCGGCCTTGCCGGCATCCAGGCCATCACCATCCAGGACGGGCTGTTTCAGACCTATCGGCGCGAGGTCGACTTCATCCAGCGCTACGTTTTTCCCGGCGGCATGCTGCCCTCGCCCGCGGTGCTCAAGTCGCTGGGCGAGACGTTTGGTGTACCCGTCATCCGGGAGCGCATCTTTGGGCAAGATTATGCCAAGACGCTTGCCACCTGGCGAAATAACTTCCGCAGCGCCTGGCCAAACCTCGTGCCGCTCGGCTTCGACGATCGGTTCCGGCGGCTCTGGGAGTACTATCTGTCCTATTGCGAGGCCGGTTTCCTCTCTGGAAATATCGACGTCCGGCAGGTCGTCTTCGCAAAGCAGCATTAAGACCTTGTGCCCTCGCCTTGTGTGGCCGGAGACCCTACTTTAGGGTCTAGACGATCTCACAGAACCAGCCGGTAATTGCCTGACATGACCATAAAAAACGACGTTGTCGAAGCCATCGGCAACACCCCCCTCATCAAGCTCAAGCGCGCGTCCGAACAGACCGGCTGCACCATTCTCGGCAAGGCCGAATTCATGAATCCCGGCCAGTCGGTGAAAGACCGCGCCGGCAAATGGATGATCCTGGAGGCGGAGAAACGCGGCGAGCTGAAGCCAGGCGGCCTCGTGGTCGAGGCAACTGCGGGCAATACCGGCATTGGCCTTGCGGTCGTAGCGAGCGCGCGCGGCTACCGCACGCTGATCGTGATTCCGGAGACCCAGAGCCAGGAGAAGAAGGACTTCCTGAAGCTGTGCGGCGCTGAGCTCGTCGAGGTGCCAGCGCTGCCTTATGCCAATCCCAACAACTACCAGCATGTCGGCCGCCGCCTCGCCGATGAGCTGCGCAAGAGCGAGCCCAATGGCGTCCTGTTCGCCGACCAGTGGAACAACCTCGACAATGCCAAGGCGCATTACGAATCCACTGGCCCCGAAATCTGGGAGCAGACCGGCGGCAAGATCGACGGCTTCGCCTGCTCGGTCGGCAGCGGCGGCACGCTCGCCGGCGTCAGCCGCTATCTGAAGGAGAAGAACAAGAATGTCGCCATCGCCTGCGCCGATCCGCATGGCGCGGGGATGTACGAGTATTTCCGGACCGGCGATCCCAAGGCGACGCCCGGCGGCTCGATCACCGAGGGTATCGGGCTCAACCGCGCCACCGCGATCGTCGAGACCGCGAAGGTCGATGATGCCTTCCTCATCCCCGACGAGGAAGCGGTCAACCTGATCTACGATCTGCTCCAGCACGAGGGCCTGTGCCTCGGCGGCTCGACGGGCATCAACATCGCCGGTGCCATCCATCTTGCGAAGAAGCTCGGGCCCGGCAAGACCATCGTCACGGTGCTGGCCGATTCCGGCAGCCGCTACCAGTCGAAGCTGTTCAATTCGGACTTCATGCGCGCCAAGAATCTGCCGGTGCCGGCCTGGCTGGAGAAGCGCAGCAACATCAAGCCGCCGTTCGCGTGAGGCGCGATCGGCGCAATCCGCTTCACGTCCAGCAATGCGTAGGGTGGGCAAAGCGACTTGTCCGCCGTAGCTCGAAGAGCGAAGGCGGAAGCGTGCCCACCTCTTCTATCGCAGTCCTGCATAGATGGTGGGCACGGCGCTACGCGCCTTTGCCCACCCTACGATTTCACTGGCCGATCACCGCAGGATCTGGCTCAGGAACAGCTGCGAACGCGCGTGCTGCGGGTGGGCGAAGAATTCCTGCGGCGTGTTGGATTCGATGATCTGACCGGCGTCCATGAACACAACGCGGTTGGCGACCTCCTTCGCAAAGCCCATTTCGTGCGTGACAACCAGCATGGTCATGCCCTCCTTGGCGAGGTCGACCATGGTGTCGAGGACTTCCTTGACCATTTCGGGGTCGAGCGCCGAGGTGGGTTCGTCGAACAGCATCACCTTTGGGTTCATGGTCAGCGCGCGCGCGATCGCGACGCGCTGCTGCTGGCCGCCCGACATCTGGCCCGGAAACTTGTTGGCCTGGTGCGGGATCTTGACCCGCTCCAGGTATTTCATCGCGGCCGCCTCGGCATCCTTCTTCGGGATGTTGCGGACCCAGATCGGCGCCAGCGTGCAATTGTCGAGCACCGTGAGGTGTGGGAACAGATTGAAGCTCTGGAACACCATGCCGACCTCGCGGCGCACCGCGTCGATATGTTTCAGGTTCGGCCCGAGCTCGATGCCGTCGACGACGATCTCGCCCTCCTGAAACTCTTCCAGTGCATTGATGCAGCGGATCAGCGTCGACTTGCCCGAGCCTGAAGGACCGCAGATCACGATGCGCTCGCCCTTCTCGACCTCGAGATCGATGTCGCGCAGGACGTGAAAGTCGCCGTACCATTTGTTGAGGCCGGAAATCTTGACGATCGGGCTGGTGGACATGGTGACCTTGTTCAGTTGCGGCGATGCGCGTTGAGCCGGTTTTCGACGAAGAGCGAGTAACGCGACATTCCAAAGCAGAAGAGGAAATAGATGATGCCAGTAAAGGCAAAGCCGGTGAAGGCGGTCGTTGGCGTCGTCCAGACTGGGTCGGCGAACGATGCCCTGAGCGAGCCTAACAGATCGAACAGCGCGACGATCGAGACCAGCGAGGTGTCCTTGAACAGCGAGATGAAGCTGTTGACGATGGCGGGAATGACGTGGCGCAGTGCCTGCGGCAGCACGATCAAGGAGGTCGTCTTCCACCAGGACAGTCCCAGTGCGGAAGCCGCCTCCCCCTGCCCGCGCGGAACCGCGGCGAGCCCACCGCGCAGGTTTTCGGCCTGATAGGCGCCGGTGAACAACGCCACACCGATCAGCGCCCGCACCAGGCCGTCGACCGTGAAGTTGCCCGGCAGGAACAAAGGCAGCATGTAAGTCGCGAAGAACAGCACCGTGATCAGCGGCACGCCGCGCCAGAACTCGATGTAGGCGATCGAAAAGATTCGGATCAGGGGAATGGTCGAGCGCCGGCCGAGTGCGAGCGCAATGCCGATTGGCAGCGAGGCCACGATGCCGGTAATGGCGATGACCAGCGTCACCAGGAGGCCGCCCCACAGCCGCGTGTCGACAATCGGCAAGCCGCTGTGATCGAGGCCCATCAGTTTGATGACCACCGCTATGCCGGCAAAAGTGGCAAGACTCGAGATCAGCGCACGCCGGCCGGTCTGAAAACCGCCGCCGAGGACGAACAGGATCGCCGAGACGATTGCGGTCGTGACGAGGAAATCAACCCAGACCGCCTGGCCCGAGGCCTGGAACTGCTCCCGCAGCCAGGTCAGCGGAAAGATCAGCCAGGAGATCATGGTGCCGACGAGCACGATGACATTGCCGATCGCCCATAGCAGAGGACCAATCGCCGACGTCTTGCTGAGATTGACCAGCAACTGCCCGGCTCCGCTGATGCTGTCGTCGAAAAGCTGCAAAAGGCCAGCGGCCCAGCTTACGCCAAAGCCGGCGATGCCGCCGCCATGCAGCAGGAAGAACGCGACCACGGGAAAGGCGAAGAAGAACAGGCCTGAGTTCAGGCCTTTTGCCGGCAGGCGCGGAATGAGCAGCGGCAAGAGCAGCACCGCTCCGAGCACGAAGGTCAGGTTGACCCGCCAGCGCTCAGCTTCCGGATAAAAACCGTAGATAAGCTGCGTGAGCTTTGCCTGGATGAAGGGCCAGCAGGCGCCGACTGGATGCCCGGCATTCTCGGCGAGGCATGCGGCGCGATCCTTGCCGCTCCAGACCGCATTGACCAGCAGGAATTGGAGCGCGGGAATGACGATATACCAGAGCAGCAGCAGGCCGAGGATCGTGAGCAGGACGTTGGTCGGCGAGTTCAAAAGGCGCGTGCGTACGAAACCGATGAAGCCCGAGGTCGTCACCGGTGCGGCGCGCTCGGGCACCAGGTCCTGCCGGACAAAGGAAGACGCGGTGATGTCGCTCATGCCCCCAGGCTCCGGTTGATGCGCCAGCCGTAGATGCTCATGATGAAGCTGGTGACGAGCGAGGTCAGGAGATAGACGCCCATCGTCATGGCGATGATCTCGATCGCCTGTCCGGTCTGGCTCAACGCCGTGCCGGCAAACACCGAGACCAGATCGGGATAACCGATGGCCACCGCAAGCGAGGAGTTCTTGGTGAGGTTGAGATACTGATTGGTCAAGGGCGGCACGATGACACGCATCGCCTGCGGCACCACGATCAGCCGCAACGTCGCGCCCCGGCTCAAGCCAAGCGAGGAGCCCGCCTCCATCTGCCCCTTATGGACCGACAGAATGCCGGCGCGGACGATCTCGGCGATGAAGGACGCCGTATAGGTCGAAAGCCCCACTGTCAGGGCGACGAACTCCGGAATGATCCGCGCGCCGCCGGCGAAGTTGAAGCCCTTGAGCTGCGGCAGCTCGAAGGTAAAGGGCAGACCGAACACCAGCATCGTGACGAGCGGCACCCCAATGATGAAAGTCAGCACATAGGGCCAGATACGGATCACCTGCCCGCGCTGGAACAACGCCCGCCGCGCAACCCTCCTCAGCGTCAGGGATGCGAGGATGCCGAGGCCGAGCATGACCAGAAACGGGACCAAGCCGGGCTGCCCCACCGGCGAGGGCACGATCAGGCCGCGATTGTTGAGGAAAAAGGCGCCGAAGATCGAGACGCTTTGCCGCGGCGCGGGCAACGCCGCGAGCACTGCGAGATACCAGAACAGGATCTGGAACAGGAGCGGCAGGTTGCGGATGGCCTCAACATAGAGACCGCCGATTCGCGACACCAGCCAGTTGGGCGACAACCGGCAGAGTGCCACGACAAACCCGATCACAGTGGCGAAGAAGATGCCGACCACCGAAACCAGGAGCGTGTTCAACAGGCCAACCAGGAACACACGGAAGTAGGTGTCCGAGCCCGAATAGGAGATCAGGGTCTGATTGACATCGAAGCTCGCGCTGTTCTGCAGGAAGCCGAAGCCCGCGGCGATGTGCTGGGTTTCCAGGTTGGTACGAGCATTGGAAACGATCTCGTAGGCGATCCATGCGAGGACCGCGCCGAAGACAAGCTGGATGGCCATGCCGCTCCAGCCTGTCTTGCCACCGAGAGCCCGCTTGAGCTTCAGCGCGATTTGCGGTGGTGGTTTCCGGGCCTCGATGCCCATCGCCGCAGCCTGCAGGTTTGCCGATCAGCGGATCGGTGGCGCATACTGCAGACCGCCCTTGGTCCAGAGATTGTTGATACCGCGGCTGATACCGAGCGGCGAGCCGGCGCCGACGTTGCGGTCGAATGCTTCTCCATAATTGCCGACCGCCTTCACGATCCGGACGACCCAGTCCTTGGTCAGGCCGAGCTGTTCGCCGAGATTGCCATCGGTGCCGAGCACCCGCTTCATCTCTGGCTTGTCCGATTTCAGCATCTCGTCCACGTTCTTCTGGGTGACCCCGAGCTCTTCAGCCGTGATCATCGCAAACAGCGTCCACTTCACGATGTCGAACCATTGATCGTCGCCGTGGCGCACCATCGGGCCAAGCGGCTCCTTCGAGATGATCTCGTTCAGCACGATGTGATCGGCGGGGTTCGTGAGCTTCAAACGACTGGCATAGAGCCCAGACGAGTCATCGGTGAAGACGTCGCAGCGTCCGGACTCGTAGGCCTTGATCGCTTCGTCGATGGTGCCGAACGCAATCACCTCATACTTCATGTTGTTGGCTTTGAAGTAGTCGGCGAGGTTCAGCTCGGTGGTGGTGCCCGTCTGGACGCAAACGGAGGCATTGTTCAGTTCCAATGCCGAATTGACCTTGAGCGCTTTCTTCACCATGAAGCCTTGGCCGTCATAGTAGGTCACGCCCGTGAAGTTGGCGCCGAGCGAGGTGTCGCGCGAGACAGTCCAGGTGGTGTTGCGCGACAGCACGTCGATTTCGCCGGATTGCAGCGCGGTGAAGCGGTCCTTGGCCGACAGCGGCACGAACTTGATCTTGGTCGGATCGTTCAACACCGCCGCCGCGATCGCGCGGCAGACATCGACGTCGATCCCGGTCCAGTTGCCCTTGTCGTCCGGCGACGAAAAGCCCGGCAGGCCCTGGCTGACGCCACAGGACAGCATGCCCCTGTCCTTGATGGTCTTGAGCGTTTGGGCATGGGCGGCCGGGGCGGACAGGCCGGCGGCGAGGGCAAGGGTGAGAGCCAGAGTTACGCGTTTCATGGGTTGAAGCCTTTCAAGGGCGTCGTGTTTGGGGGCGACGTGTGTTCGTCTCTAATGGCGTATGTGAACGTTCGTCGAACATCTTTTTGCTGAACGTCTTTCGCTGAACATCGTGCAAGCTGTGGGCCAACCCCGTTGATCCCCTGCCAAAAACCGTTGGACGCCAGGCTGTCAGGCATGGTCCCTCGGGCGGCGGATCTAAGGTCGCGGCAAGCCCCTCAACATGCGGCGACAGAATAGCACCTGCGCATCACAGAACGACTGGCGAGCCGGGTCAAGGGGTTGACGGGACTCTTCTGTGATCTGTTATTACCAGTTGCGGTCGATCCGCTGTCCCGTGCGGGGACTTTCCGCGCCGACAATCCCAGTTTTGAAAGCACACGCATGGATTCCTCTGCGGGCGCAAAGCCCTTCCCGCAACATCCCGACACCGGGCTGGTGACCTCCGGCCGCGACACCAAGGCGCAGAAGGGTTTTGTCAATCCGCCGGTCGTGCACGGTTCGACCGTGCTCTACCCTACGGCCGAGGACCTGCACGCCCATCGCGGCGAGTTCCAGTATGGCCGCCACGGCACCCCCACCACCAAGGCGCTCCAGGAGACGCTGATGGCGCTGGAGGGACCGAACTGCGCTGGCGTCGGCATCGCGCCGTCGGGCTTGGCTGCGATCACCACCACCCTGCTCGCGGTGCTGAAGGCGGGCGATCACCTGCTCGTCTGCGACAACGTGTATCGGCCCTCGCGCAATTTCTGCAACGGCCTGCTCGCACGCTACGGCATCGAGACCACCTATTTCGATCCGCTGATCGGCGCAGGCATCGAAGCCCTGTTCAAGCCCAATACGCGCGCTGTACTGGTGGAAGCGCCTGGCTCGCAGTCCTTCGAGATGCCGGACATTCGCGCGATCGCCGCAGTCGCGCATGCGCGCGACGCGTTCGTGATCGACGACAACACCTGGGCGACGCCGCTCTATCATCGCTCGCTCGACCAGGGCGTCGACATCAGCATGCAGGCTGCGACCAAATATATCGGCGGCCATTCCGACATCATGTTCGGCACGATCTCCGCCAACGCGAAGGCGTGGCCGCTCGTGACTGAGGCCATCCGCCTACTCGGTGTCTGCGCTGGTCCCGACGACGTCTTCCTCGCGCTGCGCGGCATGCGCACGCTGTCGGTGCGGCTGGCGCAGCACTATCGCTCAGGGCTCGAGATGGCGCGCTGGCTCGCCACGCGGCCGGAGGTTGCCCGCGTGCTCCATCCCGCGCTCGAGACCGATCCTGGCCATGCAATCTGGAAGCGCGACTTCACCGGCGCCTCGGGCCTGTTCAGCATCGTCTTGAAGCCCGCGCCGCAGAAGGCGGTCGATGTCATGCTCGATAGCCTCACGCTGTTCGGCATGGGCTATTCCTGGGGCGGCTTCGAGAGCCTTGCCATCCCCTTCGACTGCGACACTTATCGCACGGCAACGAAGTGGGCCCCGGGCGGTCCAACGCTGCGTCTGCACATCGGGCTCGAGAGCGTCGAGGACCTCAAGGCCGATCTCGATCGCGGCTTTGCTGCCTTCAACGCGGCAATTTGAGCAGCGAGATTGGGCATCCCGCCTAACAAACGCGCCATGCTGCGCGACTTGCGCAGCATCTACTCGTTAGCCGGTCCCGCCGCCCTGCCCACATGCGGCACGGCCTCGATGCTACCGCGCCAGTAGCTGGCACTCAGAGCCAGTGATTTGCCCGACGCGTCAAGCGAATTCGTAAAATCAGCAAAGCATCCACTGCCGTCACCGGCTACTTTGCATGGGGTTGTTTTCGACATTTTTGCGGGCGGGCCACGAAGGCCCGGTCCGAACCCGGATCAACGATCCAGCGTCTTCGAGGCACGGCCGCGATTTTTGACGATCAGCATGATGTTGCGGATGTAGATGATCGTTGCCAGCGCCTGTCCGAGGATGATGACCGGCTCTCGCTTCACGACGCCATAGACCAGCGTCATCAACCCGCCGCCCATTGAGCAGAACCAGAAGGCCATCGGCACCACGCTATTTCCGGCACGTTCGCTTGCGATCCATTGCACGAGAAAG
The DNA here is from genome assembly GCF_054185165.1 of Bradyrhizobium sp. UFLA05-109. Classification (NCBI taxonomy): domain Bacteria; kingdom Pseudomonadati; phylum Pseudomonadota; class Alphaproteobacteria; order Hyphomicrobiales; family Nitrobacteraceae; genus Bradyrhizobium; species Bradyrhizobium sp. UFLA05-109. Next base: position 45,056 of record NZ_JBBIAR010000035.1, read on the forward strand.
CGCGCCGTGAAGAACAGCTGCGCGACCAGGCCGAACGCGAGCCAGAAGTCGAACTTGGCGACGAAGACGTCGTAGAGATAGTTGCTCAGCGCCTGGCCGTATTGGATGATCATGCCTTGACCTCGGTCACATCTGGTGTCGGCTTCTTACGGCGGATCAGCCACCACACGCCGGCGAGATCCATGATCCCGATCCATAGCCGGTCGAAGAAACCGTAGTTCGACACGCCGGCGCGGCGGGGCCGGTCGATCACGTCGACATAGGCGATCTCGAAACCCTCGCGGCGGACCAGCGCTGGCAGGAAACGATGCAGCCCGTCGAAATAGGGCAGCATCAGAAACACCTCGCGGCGAAAGGCCTTCAGGCCACATCCGGTGTCTCGCGTGCCGTCCTTCAGGATCGCGCCGCGCACGCCGTTGGCGATGCGCGACTGCAATTTCTTGAAGCCGGTGTCCTTGCGCCCGACGCGCTGGCCGGCGACGAGGCCGATGCGCTCGCTTTTCTCGACTGCCGCGATCAGGTCCGGCAGGAAGGCCGGATTGTTCTGGCCGTCGCCGTCGAGCGTCGCCACGATCGCGCCGCGCGCCGCCCGAACGCCGCTGCGCACGGCCGCTGACTGCCCGGTTGACCTCGCATGGCGGAGCTGACGGAGATTGCCCCGCTGCTTCATGATAGCCGACAGCCGCTCGCCGGTCGTATCCGTCGAGCCATCATTGACATAGACGATCTCATAGGCCCAGCGGCCATCGAGCGCAGCGCCGATCTCCTCGATCAGAGGCGCGATATTGTCCGCCTCATTGCGCACGGGGACGACGATGGAAACCGAGGGCTGGAACGACAAATCGATGCTCGTGGTTGGAATTGGCCTGCGGCGGGAACCGGTCCGGTCGGCAGGCAGCCGCTTTTATGGGGCGGATGCCCCGCGGGCAACCCTTTTAAGGCGGGCGAACGCCGGCCCCGGAAGCGCCACGATCACCCCGTCGCTGCCGATGGCGAAGCCGAGCCGGCGCGCCGCGAACCAGTAGCGCACCGCCATGGTGCCGATGATGCCGATCAGGGCGCCGGCCACGACGTCGCTCGGATGATGGGCGAGCAGCACCAGCCGCGTCAGCAGGATCACGATGGCATAAGTGAACATGAACACGCGCAGGCGTGGCCATACTGCGCTGACTGCAAAGGCCAATGCGAACGCGGTCACCGCATGGCCCGAAGGCAGGCTGGCATGGGCTTCCGTTCCACTGAAGGGAATGAAATTGAACGCGTTGGCCTTGCCGCCGACGAAGGGCCGGCCGCGGCCAATGATGTATTTCAGGACCTCGCCGATCAGCACTGAGAACAGCACGGAAAAGAAGATGAATTGCAGCCGCGTGCCGAAGCCGAGCAGCAGCGTACGCGAGGTCCCGTGCCGGCCTGCCGCAATCAGTGCCACGGTCACGAGCGCGGCGGCAAGTGCCGTCAGCACATACTCGTCCTTGCCGAAATCGGTGAGGATCTTGATCGGCCACAGGCCGGGCGTGCCGCGCGCGGGCATCATCTGGATCTCGCTCATGTCGAACGCGACCATCAGTGCGATGATGAGGGCCGCGCCGGCCGCACTCAGCCAGAGTGAATGCCGCGCCAGCCGGCGCGCCGCCTCCGCGCGCCGCGAATGCGAGGGAGCGCGGACGAGCTGTGTCAGCGCACGGCCTGAAACCGTCAGCAATTGCGCGCCGTAGTTCGATCGATGTGCAACGTCGGCGGGCATCCTATTCCGAGCCCTCCGAGCGGAAGATCGCGATCGAGATCGCTCGCCCTTGCGAGAAGTTGTAGCCGTCGATGCGCGAGCCGACGCGGTAGCGAAGCCCGATCGCCTCGGCGCGCTGGACGAAGCTGCGCTCAGATCGCTGCTCGATGAACGCAAAGCGGCAGCTGCCCTGCTTGAGGAAATCGGCAGCACCCGAGCCGTCGGTCAGCAGCGTCGACGTCCCCGTGAGGAAGACGAGGCTCGGCTCGTGATAGCCCGCGGAAGCCGCCTTCGGGCCGACGCAGCGCACGTTGCGCAATTCGTGCGCGATCTCGACGCTCGGAAACAGCGGCGTCAGCGACGGCACGACCAGGCCCCAGACCACGACCGCAAGCATCAGCGCCGCAACCAGCGCGTTGAGCAACGAGCGCTCGGCGCGGTTGTTGTCGTAGAGCCACCAGGCGAACAGGCCGAAGATCAGGGACGCTGCGATGAAAGGCCAGGCGGCGAAAGCCGGCTGGCGCGTCAGCATGACCGCGCCGACGACCGCCATGATCGAGCCGAGCGCAGGGATCGCGAACCACCAGGCGGAGCCGCGCATCAGCCATGACCGCGACAACACGCGACGCTCCACGGCGCCGGCCGTGAGGATCGCGATCGCCGGATAGAGCGGCAGCACGTAGTGCGGCAACTTGGTCAGCACCGCCTCGAACACGATCCAGGACGGGATCAGCCACGCCAGCAGATATTGCGCGCCGGGCTCGCGCCGGGCCCGCCACACCGCCGGCGCCGCCATCGCCGCAAGCGGCGCACCCGGCCAGAAGGTGATCCAGAACAGGACCAGATAGAGGCCAGGCGGCGCGCCATGGGATTCCTGGGCACCGAGCTTGCTCAGCATGTCGCCGCCGACGGAATCGGCGAAGAAGGCATCGCCCGCACGCCAGAATATCGCGATGAACCAGGGCAGCACCAACACCAGCACCCACATCAGGCCCCAGAGCGGGCGCAGCCGCCACAGCCAGGATGCGTCGCGGTCCTGGATCGCCAGCACGATGATGGTGAGCGCGGCGAACATCAGGATCAGCGGCCCCTTGATCAGGATGCCGACGGCGATCGCGGTCCAGAAGATCGCGGGATAGCTCCACGGCGGACGCGCCTCGTCCTCGCCGCGCTGCCAAGTGAGATAGACCCGCGCCATCGCGCCCATGGCCGCGACCACGGTGAAGAGCAGCACCGCATCGGTCTTGGCGAGCCGCGCCTCGACGCCGAGCAGCACGGACGCGCACATGATCAATGCCGCAAGCACGGCGGCGCGGCGCGTGACGAAGCCGAGCGCGGTCCAATAGGTCATCAGCACCGCACCGATCGCGCCGACCAGCGACGGCACCCGATAGACCCAGATGCGCAATTGGGCGCGCGGCAGGCCGAGCGCCGACGCGGTATGAACGGCGGCCGCTTGCAGCCAGTAGATACCGACCGGCTTCTTGTAGCGGACGTCGTCCTGGAAGCGGATGTCGACATAGTCGCCGGTCTCGACCATCTGCTTGGTCGCCTGCGCAAAGCGCGCCTCGTCGCGATCGACGGGCGGAATCGTGAAGAAGCCGGGCAAGAGCAGAAGCAGCGCGCAGATCACCAGAAAGCCGATCGCGCGGGCGTGGCTGCCGGTGACGGCATCGATCACGCGCACGAACCAATTGCCCGGATTTACGGGGGTTTTCGGCTCGCGGGGCTCTCCGAAACGGGGGCTGGCATAGGTCTCGACCATTGGTTCCGCATACGCTGAAACCGCCGCCCCCACAACCGCTTAAGCCGGCATCATTGAATTCGAATGACAACTGTGTCGGCGGCGCCCGTGGCGTCGATCACGGTCAGCCGCGCAAAGCCAGGCCCGGGCGGATCGATCAGCCGCTGGCGCCGTCCGTCGATCTCCCCGAGCGCCGTTCCATTGACCAGTATCGTCATGGGCAGGACGCCGCCGGCGACCTTCACGGGCATGGTGGCAGCCTCGTTACCCGCCGAGCGGTCGACGTCGATCCGGGAGCCGTTCAGGGGAAACTGGATGTGCGGGGCCTGCTCGCCGCCGGTGCGGACGAGTTCCCCGACGGGGCGGAACCGCCTCAGGGGCAACGGTAGCTTGGCGTTGCTGGCGACCAGGGTTCCCTTCGGCGGCCTGGCGAGCGGAACCGGCAGTTTTCCGCTCCGGGCGAAAGCGTCGAACAGGATGGGCGCTGCCGCCGCGCGGCCGATCAGGCCGGGAACCGGCGCGCCGTCGGGACGGCCGACCCAGACGCCAATGGTCATGCGACCGTCGAAGCCGACCGACCACGCGTCGCGATAGCCGTAGGAGGTTCCGGTCTTGAAGGCGATGCGGTTGTGGGCGGCGTTTTCGGGCGGCGGCGTACCCAGGAGCACGTTGCCAACCTGCCAGGCAGCGACCTGGTCGAGCAGCCGCAACGGCTCCCGTGCGTCCGTGTCGGACATGACCTCGCGCAGAGGGCGCGTGGTCCCGAGCCTGGCGAGACCTGAATAGAGTTGTGCAAGGTCCTGAAGCGTGACGCCGACACCGCCGAGCCCCATGGCAAGACCCGGCGCTTCGTCCTTGGGGAGTACCAGATTGCCGCCGGCCTGCCGCAGCCGCGAGGCCAGGCGGCTGGAGCCGACACGGTCGAGCAGCACGATTGCCGGCACGTTCAGTGACAGCTGCAGCGCCTTCTTCACCGGCACCGTGCCCTGAAACGTCATGTCGAAATTTTCCGGCGCGTAGGAGCCGAAGCGGACCGGGCGATCGTCGATCAGGCTGTCGGGGTGGACGAAACCGTCTTCGAAAGCGAGGCCATAGATGAACGGCTTCAGCGTCGAACCCGGCGAACGCAGTGCGCGGGTCATGTCGACCTGCCCTGCCCGGCTCTCGTCGAAATAGTCCGCGGAGCCGACGCGCGCCAGCACGTCCCCGCTCTCATTGTCGACGACGATGATGCCGACCGAAATGTTCGGCCCGAGCGCAATGGCGCGGTCGCGCGCTAGCGGCTCCAGCACCTTCTGGAGATTGGCATCCAGCGTGAGCTTGATGACCGGCGTGTCCTTGACGGTTGAGAGCGCGGTATCGGACGCATGCGGCGCCAGGATCGGCATCGGCTTGCGCAGCTTCGGCACGGGTACGGCCTTCGCCTGCTTGGCGTCATCAGCGCTGATCTGATGCTCCTCGACCATGCGGTCGAGCACGCGGTCGCGCGCGATGCGCGCCGCCTCGGGGTAGCGATCCAGCCGGCGCGTTTCCGGCGATTGCGGCAATGCGACCAGAAGCGCGGCTTCGGCGAGCGACAGCCGCTTCGGCTCCTTGCCGAGATAGGCGATGGACGCTGCGCGAATGCCCTCGAGGTTGCCGCCATAGGGCGCCAGCGCGAGATAGAGATCGAGGATCTGGTCCTTGCTCAGGCTACGCTCAAGCTCGATCGCGCGCACGATCTGCCGCAGCTTTGCATGGAGCGAGCGCTGCCGCCGCGGCTCCATCAGCCGCGCGAGCTGCATCGTGATGGTCGATCCGCCCGAGACGATATGGCCGCGCGTCCCGAGCTGGATCGCGGCGCGCCCGAGCGCGAGCGGATCGACGCCGTCATGCGCGTAGAAGCGCTGGTCTTCATAGGCGAGCAGCAGCTTCAGATAAGTCGGATCGACGTTCGCTTTGGTCTCGACCGGCAACCGCCACCGCCCGTCGGCCATGGCGTAGGCGCGCAGGAGCTTTCCGTTGCGGTCGACGATGGTGGTGGACACCTGGCGCGCCTCGTCGAGCGGCAGCGGGCCGAGGGAGATGGTCCAGGCCACGAAGGCGCAGATGGTGAGGATGAAGGCGAGCGCGGCGGCCGAGGGGACACGCGCGGTCGCGCGTCCCGCTCCGTCATGGCCGGGCTTGCCCCGGCCATCCACGTTGTCACCCACGGCACGTGTGGCCGTGGATGCCCGGGGCAAGCCCGGGCATGACGACGGTGTATATGGCACGTCTTCGCTCATACGGCTCTATGCACTCACTTCGCCGCTCGCACCTCAACCGACCCAGTCCCGGTGCGGCCATAGCGCGAGGGGTTGTACATGTCCTCGACATAGGCCTGCGGCAGCACGTATTTGCCGGGCGAGACCGCGCGCACGACATAGGCGACGGTGAAGACCGACTTGGCGTCCGAGGCCCGGTCGACTGCCGCCGTGAAGCGGTCGTCGCGGAACTCGGTATCCTCCGGCTCCACGCCATCCTCGATCCAGTCCAGCGTGCCGCTGTCGCCCGACGACACCAGCTTTGGATTGTCGATCTCGAGACCCGCCGGCAGATAGTCGGACACCATGATGTGCGCGTACTCAGGCTTGGCCTCGGTGATCTTCAATACCACAGCGAAGCGATCGTTCTGTTTGACCTTGCTGATATCGGCGGGCTTGCCGTCGAGCGTGAAGTAACTGCGCTCGATCTTGAACCCGGCCGAGGCGGCCGGCTCCGGCGTGACCGGCGAGCCCGACACCGAGACCACGGCCTGTATCGGAGCGTCACCCGTGTTGGTGATCTTCAGCGGCTTGCCCTCCAGCGTCCCCGCTTTGTAGCTGCGGTACAGCGCGGTCTTGACGCCCTGGCCGTCGACATCGAGCGACAGGTTTTCCTTCGCCAGCGCCCGCGCCGCCAGCACCAGCCACGCATTCTCCTGCGTCGAGGTGTAGGGCGTCAGGCCACGCGCGGTCTCGACACGGGACACGGCCTGCGTCAGCGTCGCCTTCGGCGCGTTGCCTTCGCTGGCAAGCGAGACGAGTGCTGCGGCATCGCGAAGCTGCGAACCATAATCACTGCGGCCGAACTCCAGCACGGGCTTCGGCGCGAGGCTATCGAGCGCTGCGCCGTAGACCCGCTCCGCGCGATTACGGTCACCGACCAGCGCGAGCGCCGCCGCAAGCTGCGATTTGGCGATCGGCGTCGCCAGATTGTTCAGCTTGGTATCGGCGAGATAGCGGAGATCGCCGATCGGCGCTGCGCCGTTACGTGCGAGCACGTAGAGGCCGTAGGCGAGATCACGGCCGCCGTCCTTCTCCGGCTCGTTGGCATTCACCACAGAGTTGCGGATGCGGTCGAGCGCGTTCTTGAACAATACGTCCGGCACCACAAAGCCTTTTTCACGGGCGCGGCTGAGGAAGTCCGTCACATAAGCATCCAGCCAGGCGTCGTCGCCGCCGGCCGACCACAGCCCGAACGAGCCGTTCGAGCCCTGGCGTGCCAATAGCCGCTCGATCGCGTCGCGGATGCGTTGGTCGACCTCGGTGTCCATCGCAAGATGGGCGCCGGCCGCAAGCTCGTTGACGTAAAGCAGCGGCATGGCGCGGCTCGTGATCTGCTCCGAGCAGCCATAGGGATAGCGATCGAGCGCCTTGAGGATCGTCGCGGCGTCGAGCGCGGTCGACAGGCTCGCCGAAACCGAGACGCTGCCGGTGCCCGGCACGAGGTCGGAGAACATGTCCGAGGTCAGCGTCAGGCTCTCGCCCTTCGCCAGGGTTCGGATCGAGCGCCGCGCCAGCACCTGTGTCGCCGCCTTGACGTCGAGCGCATAGTGCCGCGCGAGCGCAAGTCCGTTCGGGCCCTTGATGTCGACGTCGAGCGTCGCCTGCCCCGCCGCGGTCGCATCGAGCGCGAGCGAGAACGAGTTGCGCTGCTTGGCGGCGAGCTTGACCGTCGTCGCAGGATTGCCGGTCATCTTCACCGGGCCGCCCGTCTTCACGTTGATCGCGTAGTCGCCCGCCTGCCCTTCGACATTGTCGATCTCGAGATTGACCGTGCCGTGGTCGCCATTGAGCAGGAAGCGCGGCAGGGTCGCCGTCAGCACCACGGGATCGCGGATCACGACGTCGGTATTGGCGCGGCCAAGCCTTGTCGCGGTCCACGCCACCGCCATGACGCGCGCGGTGCCGGCGAACTCCGGGATGTCGAAGCTCACTTCCGCGGTACCGTCGGCTGCAACCGTGACGATGCCCGAATAGAGCGCAAGCGGCTTCTGCGTGGGCGGCGAGCCCTGCAATTCAGCTGCGCCCGCATCGCCGCCGGACTTGATCTGGCCGCGCGTGCCCTGCATGCCGTCGATGAGCTGGCCGTAGAGATCGCGGATCTCGGCGGTCAGGCGGCGCTGGCCGAGATAGTAGTCATCCGGCGCCGGCGGCTTGTAGTTGGTGAGGTTGAGGATGCCGACGTCGACTGCGGCGATGACGATCCTGGCATCCTCGCCCGGGTTGAGCCCGTCGAGCTTCACCGGAATCTTCAGCATCGAATTCGGCCGGATCAGCGCCGGCGGCATCAGCTTCACGGCGAGCGTGCGCGTCTGCTTGTCGATGCCGAACCATTTCAGGCCGATCGCCCGGCCCGGCATGCGCTGGGCGGCTGCATCGAGCGGCCGCCGCAAGGTCGCCACCACGTAGGCGCCGGTGCCCCAGTCGTTGCCGACGGGGATCTTGATCTGCGCGGTGCCTTCCTTGACGTCGATGGTCTGCGTCGTCAGCAGGCGATCGCCGAGCACGTTGATGGTGAGCTTGCCGGCGCTGCGCACGTTCACCGACACCGTCATGGTGTCGCCGGAGGCGTATTGCGGCTTGTCGATCGAGGTTTCCAAAAGGTCGGGCGTGTCGGCACTGCCGTCCGAATACCAGCCGACATCGAACTGCACCGACGTCACCGGGCCGTCCGCGTCGTTCGATTTCACGTCCAGCCGGTAGCGGCCCGGCTGCGGGTTGAACGAAATGCGCGACGGCTTGTCGGCGGCAATGGTGAGATCGCCGTCAGCGACGCGCGAGGTCGACTTGACCGGCTCGTACTCCCAGTAATTGTTCTGGCGATACCACTGGTAGCGCGACTCCATCTTGAGGAGCTCATAGCGCAGGCCTTCGCGCGGAAGCGTCTTGCCGTCGGGCGAAACGAAAACCACGTCGAACTCGGCCTTGTCGCCTTCGGCAACGTTCCTGTCGCCGAACAGCGGCTTGACGCCGAGCATCGCGGCCGCGGGTGCGACTGGCAGAACGATCTTGCGCTCGACCGCGCGGCCGCCCGTCTCCGCCATGCGGACGAAGATCTGCGCCTCCTGCGGCCGCGTCGAGGCCGGCTGCTTGTCCAGCGTCACCGGGAACGTCGCCACGCCGTTGGCGTCGGCCTCGGGGAGGTTTTCGAGCGGGGTGCGCTCATTGCTGGTGGTCTCCTCGTCGGCGACGCCGAACTGGTAGCCGGCGAAGCCCGGCCGCTCGTCGGCCGGCGCAACCAGCATGTCGCCCTCGAGCTGGAGGCCCGAGGCCGGCGCGCCATAGAGGAAATGGCCGTCGACCTTCAGTTCGACCGGAGCATTCGCCTTGATCAGCTTGTCCTTGGACGTGAGATCGAACTCGATCCTGTCGGGGACGTAATCCTCGACCATGAAGGTCGTCTCACCGACCGATGAACCCTTCGGGTCGGTGAAGGCGCGCACCCGCCAGGTCCCGGTCGGCACCGCCGAATTGAGCGGCACGGAGAGCGTGCGGCCGCCGGCGCCCTGGTCGGACAGCACGGCGCGGCGGAATTCGACGCCGTCGGGACGCTCGATCACCAGCGTCAGCGGCCCGCCGGTGACGGCATTGCCCTGCCCGTCGCGCAACAGCGCGGTAAGGTAGACCGTCTCGTTGGAGCGATATACGCCCCGCTCGGCATAGACGAAGGCGTCAGCGCCGGCCGGCACCGCGCGTCCCGCAACGCCGCGATCAGAGAGATCGAAGGCGCTGGTCTTCAGGCTGAGGAAGGCATAGTCGGTCTTCTCGCCGCTGACCGTGAGCAGCGCTGGCGACAGCCCGCCCTCGCCGCGTGCCAGCCCCGCCTCGAACAGCACATGGCCGGCATCGTCGGTCTTGCGGGTCGCCAGGATTTCGTTGTTGCGGGCAACCAGCCGCACCTCGGCTTTGCCGACCGGATCGGTCGAGGCCAGCGAGTTGACGAAAACATGGATGCCGTCATTGCCGGAATAGGCTGTGACGCCGAGATCCGAGACGATGAACCATTGGGTCGCCAGCTGGGAATCGTCGTCACTGCCCGGCCCCTTGGCCGCGGCCGTCATCACGTACACGCCGGGCTGGAGATCGCCGAGCGCCTGATCGACCGGGAATGCAGTGGTGACGTCCTGGTTCAGCGTCGTCGCGGTCGCGAGCTCACCGGACCACACCTTGACGCCACGCTCGCCACCGAGATCGGAGAGCTGGTAGCGCGACAGCGTTTTCTGAAAGTCGCTGTCGACGACCGTGTTGATCAGATTGCGGTCGCCGATCCGGAACACGTTGATGTTGACCGCCGGCGTATTGACGCTGACCACGGGAATGCCGCGCTGGCCGGTCCTAGGCAGCACATAGGCGCGGCTGGTGAAGCGCACGAACGGCTTGCGGTCGCGCACATAGATGTTGAACTCGGCCGATTTCGGCAGCCCCTCTTTCACCGTCGACGGCAGGCCAGCGCGCAGGTTGATGTTGTAGCGCTCGCCATGCTTCAGTCCATCGATGCAGAGCTGCTTGCCCTCGGCCGATACAGCGGGCTTGTCCTGCCCTGCGAGCGCCAGGAACGGCGCGAAATCCGTGCGCTTGGCCAACTCCTCGGAGAACTGGAAGCAGGCGCGCGGGCTCGCCGAGTCGGAATCGACGGTGTAGTCGAGCAGCCGGAAGCCATGCTCGTCGCGCAGCTTCTCGTATTGGCCGCGGACGTCGGCGACCTCCCGCATGTCGAGCGACAGCCGCAGTGCATCCAGGGCCGGCCGGAACAAATGCCGCTCGGCGAGCGACTTGCCGAGGACTCCAAGCGCATCAGCCTCCTCACCCGCATTGCCGGCGCGCATGTAAGCGATGTAGGCGGCCGTCGAGGCACGCTCGAGCAGGAAAGTCTGCTCGCTCGAGCTCTTTGGGGTGATCTGGAAGATGACGCGCGCAAGCCGCAGCCAGTTGCCGGCATCCTCAGGCGTGGTGGCGGCGATCTGGCCGAGAATCGATAGGCCGCTGCGGACATCGTTGCGCCTGAAAGCGGCATCCGCGTCGGTGCGCAGGGTCGCGTTGGTCTTGGCGACCGGCCCCGCCTCGCTCTTGATCTGGGCTTCCAGCTTGATCGCGGCGTCAGCGAGATCGTCGCGCTTGAAGGCCTTGTCGGCGGCCTGCGCCGATACCAGGCCGAGCGCCAGCGCTGCGCAGATTGTGACGGCGCGAACCAAACCGATCATGATGGACTCCCGGGAGCGCGGACGAACGCCGCGTAGGCGATGAAATGCGCGGAAAGGTGACAGACTCAAGGCGATGGAACCAGAATAGCAAAACGTCACATGCGCCATTGGCAAGCAAGCCCGAGTGGGCCTCCAAGTGCCGCCCCTGGCGCCGCCTCAGCCTGTGGCAGCACCGGACAAAATCAGCCGATGGACTTACGTCCCGAACGCAAGTGCGACGTCTGGAGCGTCGCTGGACAGATCGGGACGAGAAGAGTCCATCGCTTCGCTTGGTCGCGCGACAGGGGAAAACGGTTCGATCCGACTTCAATTCGGACTTGGCGGACGCGCGGATTTTTCATATTTGGCGTGCTAAAGACGTCGCCGGGCCCCATCCCCCGGGGCCGTCCAGACGGTCCCGTAGCTCAACTGGATAGAGTAGCGGATTTCTACTCCGCGGGTTGCAGGTTCGAGCCCTGCCGGGATCGCCAATTTTTTCAACCTGCAAATCAATAGTTTGGCGGTGTACGGCCGAGGCGCTGTTGGTTGCTGAGAGCGGCGGCCCCGAGATGCCCGAATCGGCATCATGCGTGCCGATGCGGAAAGCCACCGTCAGATTGACGATCGCCAATCAAGCGCTCCTCGAAGTCAGCCTTCGCTTTGCCTTTTGCCGAGTTGCACCGTGACGCCCCTCATGGATGAAGACATCCCGATCTCGCAATGTGCGGCGGCTTGCACGGACGCAAGCGACCACATGAAAGGATCAAACAAATGCTTAAGTCCCTTCGCCGCTTGTTCGCGGGAGCCGCCACGCTCGCCGCCGTTTCCATCGTGCCAGCCATGGCCTCGCAAATGCCGCTCGGAGACATGCAGAGCCACGCTGCCCGCCCCAATACGACGATCCGGTTGCCGAAGCACCAGTTGCAGGAGACCAAAGACAGCGGAGCGTATGGAATCGGCGGCGCCGCGACGCCCAATGTGCGTTGCCCGCGCGGAGCATACTGCCTGACGCCCTGAGAGCTTGCCGCAAATTCATACAAACCCAGTTGCCGCGCCATAGAGGCTTGCAGCGCCTAGGATGGAACCCTGCGCGTCCTGCAGGGTTGATTGCTCGCGCCTTTGTCTTTCACGAGTAGAGATGATCCATGAGCACCATCAAGTCAGCAGCCGCGCTGCTTCTTGCCGGCACGATATCGTTGTTCGGTGCGCCCGCTCCTGCTGCGCCGCTATCATCCCTCTCCGGATTAGCGAAACCGACCGAGAATACGGTACAGGTTCGCTGGGGTGGTGGCTGGCACGGCGGCTGGGGTGGCGGCTGGCGCGGTGGTGGTTTCGGCTGGCATGGAAGAGGCTGGGGCGTAGGCGCAGGACTCCTTGCAGGCGGTCTGATCGCCGGCGCTCTTGCTGCCCCTTATCCCTATTATGGGGGTGGCTATGGGGGTGGCTACTACGATCCCTATTATTCCTACGGCTACGCATATCCAGACCCCGGGTATGGGGACCCGGTTTATGGAGGGGGATACGGGTATCCGCCCGCTTATGCCCCACCGCCTCGCTTCTATGCCCCCTACTGATAGGCCCGCTTCGGACCTGTCACACACCTGTGGCATGAGCTTTGCTAATTCAAATCCAACTGGGATTTCAGTGCCCGGTTTTGAGACAAGAGCGCTGCCGGGGGGACTGGCATTTCGAGCCCGGCAGCGCTTTTCCTAGCGCGTGAGCGCGGGTTTCGCTCTCTCCCTTCGCACTTTCCTCATCCTGACAGCTTGTGAGGTTTTCTCGTCATTCCGGGGCGCGACGAAGTCGCGAGCTATCCATCGGGCCGCAGAGAGGGCCGCGCAATGGATTCCGGGCTCGCGCTAACGCGCGCCCCGAAATGACCGCTTGTGATGCAGTAGGGTTAAATGTCCCGGTTGGGCGATTGGATTGCCTGGATTGGCATCGTGAGGGTCCTAAATCGCAGGAAGGCGAACTGAAAAGACCGCCACCCCGGGGCTGCCTCACCTGATGGCCTTCGCGGCCTCCACAAGCCGGGTGCTAGCCGAAGCGGTCGCGAGCAGCGTACCATCGTCCGCCGTCTGCCTTCCTTCGACGAAGGCGATGCTCTTGCCGAGTTGGGTCACCCTGGCCTCGACAACGATCGGCCCAGGTTTTGCCGGCGCCAGGAAATTCACGGTCAAGCTGATGGTCGGGCCATACAGCTTTCCGTCGGTCTTGACGAAGACGACGGCCCCCATGGCGCCATCGAGCATGGCGGACAAAATGCCGCCCTGCACATTGCCCGCTGCATTGCAGAAGTCCGGCTTGCCGTCGAAGCCCATCCGGATCCAGCCTTCCTCCGGTCGGGCGTCGATGAGACGCCAGCCAAGCTGGCTCGCCCATGGCGGTGTAGGGATACGATCGAGCGCGGTTGCAGTCATGCGACCCTCCCATCTACCTTTGGGTGGGTCTCCAGTCGGCCGGGTCTGGTTCACATCTCGCGCACGCCGGCACTGTCGAAAGCTATAGGGCTTCCGCCAGCGAAGCGACGCATGCCCGTCGGCTGAGGCGATGATTACAATGCCCGCCGGTTCACGCCGGGCTCGCTACGTCCTGAGAGCGTCGACCGCGTGCGCGACGAGAATGCTAATGCTGAGCACGATCAGGCAAACTATTGCGGCTTGAAATAACATCGGAGTGGTTTCTGCGGAGCCCAAGGTGAGCTCCTTATAAGCTGTCACATTTTGCCAGCATTTGGCCGAGCTGGCGGCGCCTTGGTGTTCACGGCGTTACAAGTTTGCAAGGTCCAGAACGCCAGCCGGTCATGCTGACCTGGTTCTTCCGGTTCAGCGCCCGCATGATGCCAACGCGCGCAAGCATCGTTGGCCGGCCTTTCTCGGCCACCGGGATAAGCCCTCCATTGTCGCCTGCCAGTTCTGGCCGGCCGTGCTGGCCTTCGGCAGTGTTGCGATGTACTCGCCCGCGTCGCCGGCAATGCCTCACCTTTGGCGCCTTGGCTGCAAACATCCCTAATTCGGTCTCCCCGTCTTCCTGTTGCCGCCACAAACAGAACTCACGAATGCGTGACCGCATATGGGGAAAAAGATGCGCGCACAGAGAAGAACATGGAAAGTCATGGGGGCCCAGCGTCGTGAGCCAGATATCGAGCAACTCCAGCTGGATCTGGCGGCGCTCAATCGGTGCATAGAGGTCCTGGAAAAAGCCGATGCCAATCCTCACGACGTCGAGGTTCTGACATCACATGCGCTGACCATCGCCGAACAGATCGATGAGGTGCGCTGGTCGAACCCTGCCCAGGCGTTGGGCTGGTTGTTCGAGAAAGCAATCCCGCAAGGTCGTTGAATCACGGCACTGACTGATGCGGACGAAAATCGGCCGCTGAGCGTCAGCTGTCGTGGAGCCGGCAGTTCACCCGATCTCCGTAGTCGATCGGCAGTATCCAAAAGGACTGCCCCGGAGTCGTTTGCGCGAACGGCATCTCCAGCGCGACAATCTCGTACCTCGGTTCTGTCGCCACATTGATGGGGAAAACCGCCGCTAAGTCAGCCGCGCTGCATTTTCCGAATCAACGAAAGCGCTGTCCATTTCAGCGTTGTCGTTCTGTCGGATGCATATGCAGTTCAACCCCATCATCAGTTCCGTGAAGGATCTCGAAGTATGGAGCGCGACCGGCCGCGGCTATTCGTTCGTGATCAGCTTCGAGCGCCGGACCGGCCCCGGCCTGCACGGGCAGCCCGGGTTTGTGGCCTCGTGGCGCCCGCTTTATCTGAATAGACCCGCCATCAAGGTGGGCGGTTCGCCCTTCAAAACTTTCGCTGACGCCGAGAAAGCCTGCGAATCCTTCCTGATGCATCTAACGGGATGACGGGCCCAGCCAGCCGAGCGTGCGCTGCGAAACGAGGGTCTAGCGCATTTCATTCAGCGGGTGCATTCTGGAGTGGCTGGAACCGTGAGAGGGCGTCGTTATGCGTCACCCATCCAAACCGCTACTTCACCAAGGAATCGTTTACAGGGCCGGCACGATCGGTCTCGGGTTGCTTCCCATAGCGATGGCGTTCGCTGCCGTCCTCATACCGTGATCGGCGCGTCTGCCCGGCGAGCGCGACGCAACCTTATCCACCGCGACAGGCAGCGTCCGTCTTATCGGTACTCCTTGCGCATGACGACGCTATGGATCTTGGCGGCTTGATTGCCCATCGGGCAAGCATGATCGGCATCGTCTGGGCGCGAGTCGCTTCAAATTCGATTGGCTATGAGACGTGCTGGGGGCTGGGTTCCGACAGAATGCGGTTGGACAGCCAAGCGGCGATCGATTTGGGGACCTCTGGCACTTCGTGCAACGAATGAACCAGGCCGCTGTTCTTCAGGCCAATCCCGACGGTCTTGACGTCAACATCGTCAATGTCCGGGACGGAGTCGAAGAGGATGTCGCAACGCATTGCGCCGGCCCCAAGCTCGTTGCCGAACACCATTCGCGCCAGCGGCGGCAAGAACAGTCCGATCAAGACGCCCACCAGAAGTATCGGCATCGATAAGTCGACGAACTGCTTTGCGTAGTTGACAGAGAACAGTTCAAGCGCGTTGATCGTCAATATATAAGCAATGAAACCCACAAACCCGAACAAGATTGTCGACGACCACCCATATACTATTCGAGTCACGCGATTGATGATCGCGCCCGCAGCGAGCGTCAACGCCGCCTCGTCATCGACACCTCGCAGCACCAACAACCTTCCACTAAGGACTTTGGCGTCGCTGACGGTCGCACCAGCGAGCCGCTCGGGTCGCTGCTGCCAATCGGCAGAGTACAGAAGAGTCTTCCAGAACGAGGGATATTCCGCATCTGCGGCTGGAGTGTTGGCGAACGCACGAGTCAGCAGCCAATAAAGCGCCTCGGTTCCTGTCGTGAAGAGCATCAAGCAGAGCAGAAGCGCGAGCATCACATCATCGACGAGCGAAAATGGAAATAGAAAGTAGAGTGCGGCGATCACCAGAGTCGCCGCAACAAGACGAAGGAGAATTGGCGAATGTGGCAGGAGCCGATCAACCGCGACGATTGAGAGGAATGGCGTCGCCAGCGTGCACAGGTAAATCCCGGAGCAGTCGCAAACTTCTGAAATGGCTTTCAGAGCGACATTGCCTCCGTGACTATGCGCGACAATCAACGTTCGTCCCTCGCCAGATCCGAGTGCGGCCAGTCTGACGGCAAGGCGTGCTGCGGCCTTTTCCCGCTCGAACACGGAATTCGATCCGCTCCAGGCGAAGGCATCTACGGTCAGTTGAACGCCCGGAAGCTGGGACAGAACTGCGCTCTTTAGTTCCGTCACGAAGCTGGCCTCGGCTTCGCACCAGCCGGCGATAGGTTTCCTGCAGCACCGCCAGAAACCGCGTCCCCACGTGCCGTGGACCAGCACGACGTTCAGTCGAGTGACGTCCACCATGGGGCCTCCGATTTCCTCGAATGCTGCCCTTGATCGTGGGGATGCGATCGGACGCGCAATGTACCATTCCAAGTAGCGAAGTTCTACCTCAGGCTGCGTCGCGTGCGCCTTTTATCTTTTCCCGATGTGTCCGTACTTCCTGCATATGAGGTGCCCTCTGCAGATTGAGTCACCCTCCGGAAAGATACGGCTGTGGCGCGCACACCACTATGCGCCCGAGAACGCAGCGACATACCGACCTTACAATTGCCGGGGATTCAGCGAATCACTTAGACCGCAATTGGGGCTGGGAAGCGGAGAGTAGAATGAGAGTCGCTTCCTTGGAAAGTGTACTGGCGGCAGCCAGTTTGATCTTGGGTATCGTCATCGTGTTGTGGGGAATCAAGATCTTCTACGGCGTGTAAGGTGTAAACAGACAGGACGCAGGCGTCGAACAAGAGACTTTCGAAAGGTCCACGACAGGCATCCCTTCCGCGGCGGCGGAAGCCCTGCTGTTTTTGATGGGCCGACGCGTTGCGAAGGATCGCTGCGTCACAAGGATCTCATCCCGCTTCGACCGCGTCTTGACCCGTTCAGGAGGGTCACGCCGACGCTGTGCCTTCACCCAGTGAGCTCACACCGCAACTCACCCATGAATCCGTGGCTCTTACCGATTGTGCACGGTAATTCAATACAGGCGCAGCTAGGCAAAGCGAACGGCGCCTCCCGGAACGACCGTCATTGCCGGGCGTCGCCCTACTTTGCATGGGGTTGTTTTCGCAAAAATGCGCCAGGCGCGGGCGAGCGGCTTGTCCGGTCCGGTGGATCCAGGGGTTCACTTTCGCTGGCCAACTGATTGCGAGGATGTCGAGAGTCGTTCGAGGGCCGCCTGCTGTGCCCGTTCGCCGAGATGAATGCACAGAAAGAGCACGAAGCCCGCCACCGCCACGATAGCGAACCAGGCGAGGCTCATGCGCGCCCGCTTCGAGCGGAGGGGGTGAATTGAAGATCGCCGCATCGTCGGCGTCCGTCGTCGCGATCAGAAACGGCCTCGGCTGGTACGGGGGCATCACACCGAGGCCGCCATTCCCACGTGCCGACAGTCGGCGGTCGTCGGCACAGCAAGGCAAGTCGGTCAGGAGCCAACGGTTCCAAGACACCAGGGCCTGGTCGCGGAACGCCCTACTCCGCGTCGTTCTGACGCCGCTCGCGCGCGAGCTGATGCCAAGCCAGCGCAAGCTGGATCAGCCGCTGCCGGTCGGCGCCTTCGGAGGCCGCCGCGCGCTTCATCGCCGCCGCGGCTTCACTCTCTGGGTCATACTCCGCGCTCATGACGGCGATCATGACTCGCAAAAGTGGACGAGGGCATGACTAATACGCCCCGTATGAATGCGGGGGATGTCATCGCAGGGCTTCCGCGAAATAATCGGAAAAACCGTATTCAGCGCGAGACTTTCCTGGAGGCGGCTAAACTTCTTTCGCGGTTGCCGCGGCGGGCTCGTCGAGGCTTCTCAAGCCGCTTTCGATCACCTCGATGTCGTCGTCGATCTGCGCGATCGACTTGCGACAATCGAATCCCTCGATGGATTTGAGATCGACGGCAAGGCGCCGCCTGTGCATCCGCAGATCCTCCAGCGACTGGCGATCCCTGATGCGCGTAAAACCTTCAACGATCAGCTCGATGGCCTTGGACATACCCCCAGCTCACGACGCACCCGGCCCGGGCATCCGGACCGGCACACCATTTAAGCCTGTGGACGCGTCTGGGTTCCGTCATTGACCTAGGTCAACGCGGGCAACGACGCCTTGCGGCCTTCGCCTTCGCTCCGAATTGGCATTCGCTTTGCTCAGCCATGCCCAATCAGCCAGACCCACCCTGGGTCTGTTTCACAATGAGGCAAGCTCATGCAGCCGATGTCCCGCTTCGAAGCGACCGCCGCCACGCAACTCCATGCCTTGATCGCCGACCTGCGGTGGAGGGTTCAACTCCTCGATGCCGACATTCAGGAAGAGGAGCGCAAGGCCGGCGTGTCCGATCCCACGAACCATGCCTATCCGATGCTGGCCCTGACACTACGGGGGCGCCGCGACAACCTGCAGGCGACTGTTGCGACCCTGCAGAGGCAGCTCGAGGCCATTGTCCCCTCGGCCGACTGGAG
The DNA here is from genome assembly GCF_054185165.1 of Bradyrhizobium sp. UFLA05-109. Lineage (NCBI taxonomy): Bacteria > Pseudomonadati > Pseudomonadota > Alphaproteobacteria > Hyphomicrobiales > Nitrobacteraceae > Bradyrhizobium > Bradyrhizobium sp. UFLA05-109. The sequence goes on from NZ_JBBIAR010000035.1 coordinate 63,564, forward strand.
CCGGGCCGCCTGAAGCCGGCGGTCTGTTGACGACCGTTCACCGGCCGCGGCCTCAAATGTGAATTTAATCACAGAGGCTCCGCGATTCCTCGGTTACAAGGCAGGCCACGCGGCCGCGCGACGTTGCGGCTGCAGGTCCCGCCAACGACGCTTCAACCACCCCGCCATGACGCACGATGCCGAAGCAGCAGCCACGAACTCCGCGGACGCACAAGCGCCGCGTTCGAGCCGCGATCTGCTCGGCATAGCCTATCTCGCGACCACCGGCGTCGTCATGCTCGCCTGGATCGGCGGCCTGATCTGGGCCGGAGTAGCCGTGGTGAGTTGGCTGATCTTCTAGAACAGATGTGGCGCCAGTTGCGCGGCCTTGATACTGCCGCACACGATCATTCCCCAAAGCGCAACGCTGATCTGGATAGCGTCCAGCATGTCCCGTTTCCCCGCGAATCTAATTCAAACGTTTTTTCTTTGATCAAAACCGCGAACTGGCCGGGAGCGCCAGAGAAATTTTCAGGCAGTTGTTGTGCATCGCCGAAGAATGCATAGTGCTCGTCGAGCGACGGTTTCCGCGCGCCCGAGAATGATTGAGACGCTGGCAGCTGCGCAGATTGCCTAACGCGCCGCCACGCGCCGCCAGTTGGCCTCTATCCGCGCCTTGATCGCGCGGATACGCGCTTCATGCACCGCCCAGTATGCACGGCTGGCCGCCGCCGTACCGTGTTTGTATGTCGCATAGACGTCGGTCGGCTTGACAGGCGATGGCCGTGCTTGCGGTTTCGCGCTCACCACCGCCGGCGCAGGCTCGGGATCCGGCGCTACGGCCGTCGTCGCGCCTGGTGTCGCGAACGGCGAGTTCATCGCGATGAGGCGGTTGCGCGCGCGATTGCAGTAGATGACGGAGCGCGCCGTCATGGTCTCTTCGCCATGCCCGGCGCGGTATTTCATCAGCGCGCGGCAGAGGTCGCCCTGCGCCAGCCGCCAAGCCCTGGCGAGATAGGTCACGCCGTAGTGGATATTGATCTCGGGCCTGGCGAGCTCGGCCGTGGTGCCTTTGAAGCCGAGCATGGCCGCCGTCTCGGGTCTGACCTGCATCAGCCCGATCTCGCCGACGCGGCCAATCACCGTAGAATCGTAGCGGCTTTCGACGAAGACGACAGCTTCCGCGATATCGGGTGGCAATTTCGTCTTCGCGGCTTCCTTCTCGATCAGCGCGCGAACGGATGCCCGTGCGGTAAACGGCTCGGCATCCACGGCTGATGGAGCCTCGACACTGTCCGACGTGACCGAGCCCTCGGCCGCCGCCGCATCATCCGCCGCTCCGGCGCGCGTTGGGCCGGCCGCGAGCACCGCCAGGCAGAGCGCCGCGGCGTACAGGAGCCATGTCTGGCGCGTGCAAGACCTCATCGGCGCTTCATAGCTGAGGCCAGTTAACAACGCTTCTCGGCAAGCCCGCGATCACGTCGCGATCCGAAGCAGCGTGTCAAATGAAAGAGGCGGGCCTTGGGCCCGCCTCGGTCAGATCGTGGATCACGCCGCTGATCAGTAGCAAGCGCGCTGATCGGCAAGCACGTACTGTCCGCTCGGATAGCGGTAGTAGCAATTGCCCTGAGACCAATAATAGCCCGGTTGCGACGCAGCCGTTGCGCCGGCGATCGCACCGGTCGCGCCGCCGAGCACGGCGCCAGCGGCAGCTCCCGTTGCGTTGCCGGAGATCAGCCCGCCGAGCACACCACCGACGATGGCTCCGCCAAGTGCGCTCGCGCCCGGGTCTGCCGGAGCAGGCGGCGGAGGCGGCGGCGGCGCATAGGCCGGGGGTGGCGGCGCATAGGCCACGGGCACATCATCGATGTACTCTTCGGAGATGTAGGCGGGCGGCCCGTCCATGCGCTGCGGATAATAATACCAGACCCCGCCAACGTCCCACCACCAGCCATAGCGGCCATTGTGGTTCTCATGCCGCCAGCGGCCGCCATCCCAGGCGAGATTGCCGCGATAGGCGTGCCCGCCCCAGTCGCGCTGCGGCACGGGTCCGCGGGCAACGTAGCGCCCCTGTGGCGGTCCGCCGGCCGGGCCCTGGTGCGCCCCCTGCGGCGGGGCGACTCGTGTGGCCTGCTGCGGCGGCGCGACTCGCGTGGGAGCGTTCGCGTGTGGCGGCGCGCCCGCACCCGGCCGCTGGCCGCCTCTTTCTGGGTTCGAGTCCTGCGCCTGCGCTGAAAGCGCTATCAGCGACACGGCCGAAACCAAGGGAATGATAATCTTCATCCGGCTGGATGCACGCATTGGTGCCTACCCCTTACCTCTATCTCTCATCAGTCGTCGCCGTGGTCCGGACGCCCGAACATCTCGGGTCCCGGTTGATGCGGGCGAACAAAGCTGATCCCGTTGTTCAACGATGTCCCGTTACAAACGGTTAAGATCACGGCAATTTTTCGTCCGCCGCGTTAGCGCGCCGGCTCGATCACGTTGCAATTGGTGCGCCCCGACATCACGCAGTCCTGCATCTTGCTGGCGGCGGTGAGATCGCGCGCCAGCCAAAGGCCGACGCCGAGGATGACGACGGCAATAATCAGCCCGGCGATAGCCCCCCGACGATTATCGCCGGGTGGCCTTGGTTGCGGCTTTGATTGCGAGTTTGGCTGGGTATCAGGCATAGCAAGGTGAAGCCGTGGATTGCTGCCCTTACCATCTCTGCGGCGCCGCGTCACACCCCGCTTAGGGCTTGGGTGCGCGGAGTGCCACCTTGTTCGATGCAGAGGCGGCCTGCTGCACCCGCGGCGCGCAGGTCGTGAGTACAAACGCCGTCTGGCTGCACTGCCATTCGGCGCCGAGCAAGCCACTCTCGACCGGTTTGGGCTGGGCCAGGTAAACGACGATGCCGGCGAGCACCAATGTCGCAAATGTGATCGCGAGCTTTCGCAAGGACAGCCGGAAAATAGTCATCGCCATAGCTCCGTTCGTCTCGGTGCGGACACTAGGCGCCGCCCCCGTGCTCCCTTGTTAGGGGGATCACAATTCGGCAGTTTTTCCGGACTACGAAAGATCGGCGATTCCAGCGATTTTTCGCGACCTGATAGGCTGCGATTATGGGTGGCTTCGCGACGCGCATCGATGTACACGCTTGTTCGTCGCGCGGCGCGCGTTTGTTCGCGACCGCCGAACCCACAGGCGTTGATGTAGGATTGAAAGCGAGGAAGACAAGGCTCGTTCGATGAGTGGATTCAGGGAACCCGGCTTCGCAGACCGGCAAAAGGCGGCACAGGACGCCCGCAAAAATCTTTTAAACAAATTCAAATCGCAGCCAGGGCACGACGACCCCGCGGTCGCGGCACGGCGTGCCGAGCGCGAGGCGATTGCCGCCAAGCGTGCCGACGCAAAAGCTGCGCGGGAGGCCGAGAAGGCTGAGGCGAAGCGGCTTGAAGAAGAGGCCGCGGCTACGGAAGCCGCACGAATTGCCCGCGAAGCCGAGGAGGCCGCCTCAAGGCAGGCCGAGCTCGAAGCTGAGCAGAAGGCCAAGCGCGACGCGCGCTACGCGGCCCGCAAGGCCAAGGGCAAGCGGAAGTAACTGTCACACCGGAGCGATGCGACGGGACCGCGCTAGGCACGAGCCCAACCGTATCGAATCCACAACGCGTCACTGCGCATTCCGGGGCGCGCGTCGTCGCTTGCCCCGGAATGACGATGACGGCGTGATCAGTTCTTCTTCATCATGCCGTCGTCTTTCTTCATGCCGTCCTTGGACATCGTGTCCTTCTTCATGCCGCCATCCTTCGACATGGAATCCTTCTTCATGCCATCCTTGGACATCGTGTCCTTTTTCATGGCGTCGTCCTTGCCCATCTTGTCCTGAGCGAAGGCGGCCGGCGCGAGCGCCAGGCTGAGCGAGAGAGCGGCAGCGGAGACGCCGAGCGCGATGCGGGTGCGAATGGTCATGGTTGATCTTCCCTTCGAGGGTGGTGGTTGCCAGCGACGGATGCCGCTACTCCTGCTCGACGGGGCGGCGCGCAGATTTGTTACGCGGCCGGCCGAATTTTTTCCGAGCCCTTGCCCCGTTTCCGTGTTCAGCCCGACACAATTTTGCCCGCGTGAGACATGCTAGTGCGCGGAACCTGAGGAACGAGTGTGCAGCGCAGCATCAGCGTCACCGCGACTTGCCGCCGCATTCGCTCTCGAACTATCAGATTAGAGAATAATCGGGAGAAGAACCGGCTAGGATGTGCCTAAGCGCCGGCCTCAAGACCCAATCATCAAGAACCGTTCAAAGGGATCATCATTCCATGTTCACGCGACGCCACCTTCTCGCGACGGCTATTGCCGCGCCCGCCATTCTTCGCTTCGGCATCGGGACCGCGCAGGCCGCGACCACGCTGAAAATCTCGCACCAGTTTCCTGGCGGCACGATCGACAAGGGCGACTTCCGCGACCGTCTCTGCCGGATGTTTGCCGCCGAGGTCGCAAAGCGCAGCAAGGGCGACATCTCCGCCGAGATCTATCCTAACTCCTCACTGATCAAGACCAACGCGCAGTTCTCCGCGATGCGCAAGGGTGCACTCGACATCTCGCTCTATCCGATGCCCTATGCCGGCGGCGAACTGCCGGAGACCAATATCGGCCTGATGCCGGGCCTGGTCACGACCTACGACCAGGGCATGCGCTGGAAGAAGGAGCCGGTCGGCAAGGCGCTCTCCGACTTCCTCGCCGACAAGGGCATCATCCTCTTGAGCTGGATCTGGCAGGCCGGTGGCGTCGCCAGCCGCTCCAAGGCGATCGTTTCGCCGGAGGACGCCAAGGGCATGAAGGTGCGTGGCGGCTCGCGCGAGATGGACATGGTGCTGCAAACGGCGGGCGCGTCCGTCCTCTCGGTACCCTCGAATGAAATCTATGCAGCGATGCAAACCGGCGCGTGCGATGCCGGCATCACCTCCTCCACCAGCCTGATCTCGTTCCGCCTCGAAGAAGTCGCCAAATCGCTCACCTCGGGCGCCGGCGCCTCATACTGGTTCATGCTCGAACCCTTGATGATGTCGAAAGCGATCTTCGACAAGCTGCCGAAGAACCATCAGGACATCCTGGTTGCGGTCGGTGCGGAGCTCGAAGCCTTCGGCCGCAAAGGCGCGCAGGACGACGACATCGAGGTCGCCAAGGTCTATCAAAAGGCCGGCGCCAAGGTCAGCGCGCTTGATGCCGCGACCGTCGGCAAGTGGCGCGAAATCGCCCGCGATACGGCCTGGAAGGACTACGGCGCGAAGACTGCGACCGCGGCGAGCCTGCTCAAGCTCGCCTCCGAAGTCTCGGCATGATGCACGGTCCGCTTCCGGATCGTGACGGCCCCGCCGATGCCGCCGCACGCCACGGGCTTGCGGCGGCGCTGGATCGCGGTCTCGCCGTTCTCAATGGCACCATCGTGGTGCTGGCTGCGATCGCGCTGGTCGCCGCCTGCGCGATCCTGAGCTACAGCGTGCTGAGCCGCGCCCTCTTCAAGGCCGCCAATTACTGGCAGGACGAGGCGGCCGTGTTTCTGCTGGTCGGCGCCACCTTCATGACGGCGGCCTATGTACAGCAAAATCGCGGCCACATCGGCATCGAGGCCTTTGTCGGGCTGCTGTCGCCGTTCGCGAACAAGATCCGACTCTGGCTGGTCGACGCCGTTACCTTGCTGTTCTGCGCCTTTTTCACCTGGAAGTCCTGGACACTCGCGCATGAGGCCTATGTCGACGGCCAGGTCTCGAATTCGATGTGGTCGCCGCCGCTCGCCATTCCCTACAGCCTGATGGCGCTCGGCATGAGCCTGCTTTGCGTGCAGATCATCGTGCAGCTCGCCCTTCCCTTCACCGGAGCCAAGCGCCGATGAGCGTTTTCGGTATCGGCCTGTCCTACGGGCTGGCGACGCTGTTCGTGATGTTTTCCGGTATGCCGATCGCGTTCGCGCTCGGCGCGGTCGCGGTCGTGTTCATGGGCATCTACATGCCCGCCGCCTCGCTCGATACCGTCACGCAGAACGTCTATGAGGAAATGGCCTCGATCACGCTGCTGTCGATCCCGCTCTTCATCCTGAAGGGTGCGGCGATCGGCAAGTCGCGCGCCGGCCAGGATCTCTACTCGGCCTTGCATGCCTGGCTGCATCGCGTGCCCGGCGGCCTCGGCGTTGCCAACGTTTTCGCCTGCGCGCTGTTCGCCGCAATGGCCGGTTCCTCGCCCGCGACCTGCTCGGCGATCGGCTCGGCCGGCATTCCCGAGATGCGCAAGCGCGGCTATTCCGGCGGCTTTGCCGCCGGAATCATCGCCGCCGGCGGCACGCTCGGCATTCTGTTGCCGCCCTCAATCACCATGATCCTGTTTGCGGTCGCCGCCGAAAAATCGCTGGGGCGGCTCTTCCTTGCCGGCATCGGCCCCGGGCTTTTGCTGGTCAGCCTGTTCGGCGCCTATGCGGTGATCCGCTTCCGCCAGGAATATGCTGCGGCTGAAGCCGCCTACAAGAGGGGCGGCCCCGAGACCGCGATCCTGACCCGCGACGAGTTCACATTGGCCGAACGTTTCAGCGTGCTGCCGCGCGTCATTCCGTTCGTGCTGCTGCTCACGGGCGTCATGATCGCGCTTTATGGCGGCTATGCCACGCCGTCGGAGACTGCGGGACTGGGCGGCCTGCTCGCGCTCGCGCTGATCGCGATGATTTACGGCGTCTGGCGGCCGACCGATCTCGGGCCGATCATGAAGTCAACGATCCGGGAATCGACCATGCTGATGATGATCATCGGCATGTCGCTGCTCTATTCCTACGTGATGAGCTATCTGCACATCTCGCAGTCGGCCGCCGAATCCATTGTCGCGATGCATTTGCCGCGCTGGGGCCTGCTGTTCGCGATTCTCGTCATGGTAATCGTGCTCGGTTTCTTCCTGCCGCCGGTCTCGATCATCCTGATGACCGCGCCGATCATCCTGCCGCCCTTACGTGCCGCCAATTTCGACATCATCTGGTTCGGCGTCGTCATGACCATCGTGATGGAGATGGGGCTGATCCACCCACCGGTCGGCCTCAACATCTTCGTCATCAGAAATGTCGCGCCTGATATTCCCTTGAGCGAGGTGATCTGGGGCACGTTGCCCTTCGTGCTGTTGATGATGGGCGCCGTGCTCCTGCTCTGCTTCGTGCCGGAGATCTCGACTTGGCTGCCGGATCTCGTGATGGGACCGGACGGCAGCAGGTGACGCTGCCGCAGGGTGGTTAGCCGAAGGCGTAACTTCTTCTGTCGCCACCAGGAAGGAAAGTGGTGGGCTACGCTTCGCTAATCCGCCCTACGAATTCAGACGTCGCTTCTTCGCATTCAGCGCCGAGGCCACGCGGCTCACGGGCGGCCTGCCCAGCAAGCCACTAATCTCGTTCGTCGCCGCGAGCAGCTTCTCCATATCGACGCCGGTCCTGATCCCCATCCCCTCGAGCATATAGACGATGTCCTCGGTCGCAACATTGCCGGTGGCGCCGGGCGCATACGGACATCCGCCGAGCCCGCCGGCGGCGGAATCGATGACGCGGACGCCCTCCTCCATTCCCGCATAGAGATTGGCGAGCGCCTGGCCGTAAGTGTCGTGGAAATGCATCGCGAGGTGGGAAGCCGGGATGTTCGCGGCGACCGCGCGCAGCATGTCCTGCGCCCTCCTCGGCGTACCAACGCCGATCGTATCGCCCAGCGAAATCTCGTAGCAGCCGAGATCCCACAGCGTCTCAGCGAGATCGGCGACGGCTTTCGGCTTGACCTCACCGTCGAAGGGGCACCCCAACACGCAGGAGATATAGCCGCGCACCTTCACGCCGTCGGTCTTGGCGCGGGCAAGGACCGGCTTAAAACGCTCGATGGACTCCGCGACCGTGCAATTGATGTTGGCCCGAGAGAATCCTTCCGAGGCCGCCGCGAACACAGACACGACCTTCGCGCCTGCCGCACGCGCGGCGTCATAGCCCTTCTCGTTCGGCACCAGCACGTGGAATTCGGCATCCTTCACGTGGCTCACGCCGTGCAGCACGGCGTCCGAGCCCGCCATCTGCGCGATGGCCTTGGGCGAGACGAAGGCGCCGACCTCGACGGTATGAAGGCCAGCCGCGACCAGCGCCTCGACAAAGGCAATGCGCGCCTCGACGCTGACCGGCGTCTTCTCGTTCTGGAGGCCGTCGCGCGGCCCCATTTCGATGATGCGGACCTGATCGCTCATGATCTCACTCGCCGATAGGTTCGACCTCTGCAAGCTCGACGCCTTCCTGGACGATGTCGCCGACCTTGCACTTGATCGCCTTCAGAACGCCCGCAAAGGGCGCGCGCAGCGTCTGCTCCATCTTCATCACTTCGAGCGTCAGGATCGGCGCGCCCTTCTCCAGTTTGGCCCCCTCCTCCGCAAGCACCGCCACGACCGTGCCGGGCAAGGGCGCTGCAATCTTGTCCTCGCCGACATGCTCTTCGCTCTCGCCGCCGAACGGATCCACCCAGTGCAGATCGAACCGCCCGTTTCGCGTACGCAGATAGAGCTTATGGCCGTCGATAACCGCGGTAACGGCGGTCTTGACGCCGTCGAGCGTCAAATCGAATCCACCCTCCTTAGGCGACGTCGCGAAAGCCAGCTCCCGTTCACCGATGACAAGTGTCGAGGGGCCGCTGCCGTAATTCAGCGAAATCTCCTGCTCCGGTCCATGGCCGACGCGGAAGGCGAAGCCGCGCTGACGCCGTCCGACCGGCTGCCAGCCAAAGGTCCGCCAGGGGGATTCGGTCTCGCCCTGAGCTGCCCTACGCTCCTCATTGACGATAGCCGCAACGGCCGCACACAGCTCAAGCTCGCCGGGCGCAGCGCCTGCCGCTGTCAGCCCGGCCAGCTCCCGCTCGATGAAGCCGGTATCGATCGCGTTCGATCGCACCTTGGGATGCGTCATCAGCGCCGAGAGGAACGGAATGTTGGTGACGATGCCGCGGACGTCGGAATTCTCGAGCCCGCGATTCAATCGCTCGATCGCCGCATCCCGCGTCGGCGCCCACGCGATCATCTTGGCGAGCATTGCGTCATAATAGGGCGAGACGGTATCGCCTTTCCGATAGCCGGCGTCGATGCGCAGGCCGCCGATCTCCTCAGGCAAGCTCCAGGTCGAGATCCTGCCGACCGACGGCATGAAGTTCCTGGTCGGATTCTCCGCGTAGACGCGCGCCTCGATGGCGTGCCCCTTGAGGCGGACCTCATCCTGCTTCAGCGGCAGCGCCTCACCGAAGGCGACACGCAATTGCCACTCGACCAGATCGATCCCGGTGATCAGCTCGGTCACCGGATGCTCGACCTGGAGGCGGGTGTTCATCTCGATGAAGAACACGTCTTTGCCGTCCGAGACGAACTCGATCGTGCCGGCACCGACATAGTTCACCGCACCGGCCGCCTTGCGCGCGGCAGCACAGACAGTCTCGCGCTGCGCGGCATTGAGCGTCGGCGACGGCGCCTCCTCGATCACCTTCTGGTGCCGCCGCTGGAGAGTGCATTCGCGCTCGAATAGCGACAACAGATTGCCGTGGCTGTCGCCGATCACCTGCACCTCGATATGGCGGGGATTGTCGACATATTTCTCGATCAGCATGGTGTCGTCGCCGAACGCGGCTTTTGCTTCACGCTTGGCACTGACGATCGCAGGTCCGAGTTCGGCAGCCGAGCGCACGATGCGCATGCCCCGGCCGCCGCCGCCCGCGGAGGCCTTCACCAGCACGGGAAAGCCAATCTTGTCGGCGGCCTTCGCAAGCGTCGCCTCGTCCTGCGCCTCACCGTGATAGCCCGGCACCAGCGGCACACCGGCCTTCTCCATCAGTGCCTTGGAGCCCGACTTCGAGCCCATCGCAGTCATCATCCCGGCGGTCGGGCCGACGAAGACCAATCCGGCGTCCAAGCAGGCCCGCGCAAACTCGGCATTCTCCGACAGGAAGCCATAGCCGGGATGCACGGCCTCGGCGCCGCTCTTCCGCGCGGCCTCGATCAGCCGCTCGACATTCAGATAGCTGTCGCGTGCACGCGCGGGCCCGAGCAACACAGCCTCGTCGGCGAGTGCCACATGCATCGCGTCGCGGTCGGCCTCGGAATAGACGGCGACTGTGCGCAGGCCCATGGCACGCGCGGTGCGGATGATGCGGCAGGCGATCTCGCCGCGATTGGCGATCAGGAGCGTGCGAAAGCGCCGGTAGAGGTTTGAGCGGTCCATCATCAGTTCCTGCGTCACATCCTGAACAGGCCGAATTTCGTGGGTTCGATCGGCGCGTTCGACGCCGCTGACAGTCCAAGCCCGAGGACGAGCCGCGTATCGGCCGGATCGATCACGCCGTCGTCCCACAGCCGCGCCGTCGCATAATACGGATGCCCCTGGCTTTCATATTGCGCACGAATGGGGCTTCGGAAACTCTCTTCCTCTTCCTTGGACCAGCTCTCGCCCTTGGCCTCGATGTTGTCGCGCCTGACCTGGCTCAGTACCATCGAGGCCTGCTCGCCGCCCATCACGGAGATGCGCGCATTCGGCCACATCCAGAGGAAACGCGGGCTGTAGGCGCGCCCGCACATGCCGTAATTGCCGGCACCGTAGGAGCCGCCGATCACGATCGTGAACTTCGGTACCGAGGCGGTCGCCACGGCCGTCACGAGCTTCGCGCCGTCGCGCGCGATGCCGCCTGCTTCGTATTTCCTGCCGACCATGAAGCCGGTGATGTTCTGCAGGAACACCAGGGGGATACCGCGCTGGCAGCACAGCTCGATGAAATGTGCGCCCTTGAGCGAGCTCTCGCTGAACAGGATGCCGTTGTTGGCAATGATGCCGACCGGATAGCCCCAGATATGGGCGAAGCCGCAGACCAGCGTCGTGCCGTAGAGCTTCTTGAATTCGTCGAATTCCGAGCCGTCGACGATGCGCGCGATGATGTCACGGACGTCGAAAGGCTTGCGGCCGTCGACCGGCACGACGCCGTAAATCTCTTCCGCCGCAAACAGCGGATCGCGCGGCGGATGCATGTTGAGATTCGGACGGCTCGCGGGTTTCAACGTACCCACGATACGCCGCGCGATGCCGATCGCATGCGCGTCGTTCTGGGCGTAGTGATCGGTGACACCGGACTGCCGCGAATGCACGTCGGCGCCGCCAAGTTCTTCGGCACTCACGACCTCGCCGGTGGCAGCCTTCACCAGCGGCGGGCCCCCCAGGAAGATGGTGCCCTGGTTGCGCACGATGATGCTCTCGTCCGACATCGCCGGCACATAGGCGCCACCGGCGGTGCAGGATCCCATCACGATAGCGATCTGCGGGATGCCCTGCGAGGACATCTGCGCCTGATTGTAGAAGATGCGGCCAAAGTGCCGCTCGTCCGGAAAGATGTCGTCCTGCATGGGCAGGAAGGCGCCGCCGGAATCGACCATGTAGACGCAAGGAAGATTGTTCTGCCGCGCGACGTCCTGCGCGCGCAGGTGCTTCTTCACCGTCATCGGATAGTAGGTGCCGCCCTTGATGGTGGCATCATTGGCGACGATGACGCACTCGCGTCCCGAGATCCGCCCGACCCCCGTGACGACGCTGGCCGAATGCACATCGCCGCCGTACAGGCCATAAGCGGCAAGCGGCGACAGCTCCAGAAACGCTGTGCCAGGATCGACCAGAAGATCGACACGCTCGCGCGCCAGCATCTTACCGCGCGCGGTGTGCCGCTTGCGCGAGGCCTCGCCGCCGCCGCCGGCGACCTGGGCGAGCTTTTCCCGCAAGTCAGCAACGAGCACGCGCATCGCCTCCGAATTGCCTGCGAAATCCGATGATGAAGGATCGATGGTGGAATGGAGCGGCATGTGTCCAGCGCTTCTATTTGACGTGGTGAGATGCCGCAGCAGGGTGGACCATTTTCGCGGCGATTCCAAATGCGTTCAGGCCGTCTCCGCCATCAGCTCGCGGCCGATCAGCATGCGGCGCACCTCCGAAGTGCCGGCGCCGATCTCGTAGAGTTTTGCATCGCGCCAAAGACGCCCGGTTGGAAATTCGCTGGTATAGCCGACGCCTCCGAGCGCCTGGATCGCCTCGCCCGCCATCCACGTCGCCTTCTCGGCGGAGTAAAGGATCGCAGCGGCAGCGTCCTTGCGCAGCGAGCGCGCGTGACCGCCGCGGTCGCAGGCGCGGCCGACGGCGTAGACGTAGGCGCGCGTAGCCTGCCAGGTCGAATACATGTCGGCAAGTTTGCCCTGCATGAGCTGGAAGTCCCCGATCGGCTGACCGAATTGCTTTCGCTCGTGCATGTAGGGCACCACGGCGTCCATGCAGGCCGCCATGATCCCGAGCGGACCGCCGGACAGCACCGCGCGCTCATAGTCGAGGCCGGACATCAACACCTTGACGCCCTCGCCGACGCCGCCCAGCACATTCTCTTCCGGCACCTCGCATTCGTCGAAGAACAAGGGATAGGTGTTGGAGCCGCGCATGCCGAGCTTGTCGAGATGCTGGCCGTGCGTAAAACCCTTGAAGCCTTTCTCGATCAGGAAGGCGGTGATACCGCGCGGACCAGCTTCCGGATCCGTCTTGGCATAGACCACCAGCACATCGGCGTCGCCGCCATTGGTGATCCACATTTTCGAACCGTTGAGCACGTAACGGTCGCCGCGCTTGTCAGCGCGCAACTTCATGGAGACGACGTCGGAACCGGCGCCCGGCTCAGACATTGCGAGCGCGCCGACATAGTCGCCGGAAATCAGTTTTGGGAGATAGCGCTGGCGCTGCGCGTCATTGCCATTGCGACGGATCTGGTTGACGCAGAGATTGGAATGCGCCCCGTACGACAGGCCGACGGCGGCCGAGCCGCGCGAAATCTCCTCCATGGCGACGATGTGGGCGACATAGCCCATATTGGAGCCGCCATATTCCTCCGGCGCGGTCATCCCAAGCAGGCCGAGATCGCCGAAGCGCTTCCAGAGGTCGGGAGGAAACAGATTCGCCTTCTCGACCTCGGCGGCACGCGGCGCGACCTCAGCCTCCACGAAGGCGCGCACCGTATCGCGCAGCATGGTGATGTCTTCGCCCAGGTCGAAATCGATGCTCGGGATGTTCATGGGCTGCTCCTCCGTCTTGTCTTGCCCGCAAACCTACCCTCGATCGGGCATTCGGGCCGTCGAAAAGGTTGCATTTTCCGCCATAGTTGGCGAGGATTCGGCATGCCGTTTCAAGCCTCCGCAGCAGTTCCTCGCCGCGCCGTGACACCGGCCGCCTTCGTGCGCGGGGTGGTTGCCGCCTATGCCAGATATGGCCGCGATGCGGCCGAGGCGCTAGCCAGGAGCCAGGTGCCTGCGGACCTCCTCAGGTCAGTGGATGGACGGGTCACGGCGACCCAATTCGAGGCGCTTGCGGGCCATGCCATGCGCGAGCTCGACGATGAGGCGCTCGGCTGGTTCTCGCGCCGGTTGCCTTGGGGCACCTACGGCATGCTGTGCCGGGCCTCGATCACGGCCCCCAATCTCGAGGTCGCGCTGAAGCGCTGGTGCCGGCATCATCGCATCCTCACCGAAGACGTGCTGTTCGAACTTGGCGTCGACCGCGACACGGCCGTGATCTCTATTCGCGAGCAGCGCGACCTCGGGCCGTTGCGCGAATTCTGCCTGGTGACGCTGCTGCGCTACGTGCTCGGCTTCTCCTGCTGGGTCGTGGATTCCGCGATCGCGCTCCGCGCGGCGGAATTTCCCCATGCCGAGCCGCGCCACGTCTCGGTCTATCCAACGATTTTCTGCAAGAATGTTAGCTTCGACGCGGAGCGCGCCAGCATCACCTTCGACAAGCGCTATCTGGCGCTGCCGCTAAAGCGCAGCCCATCCGATCTCGATCATATGCTGAAGGGTGCGCTGCGCCTGACCGTGCTGCCCTACCGACGCGACCGCCTGATGGTGGAGCGGATCAGGCGCGTGCTACGCAGCGCGCGCGGTCGCATCCTGACCGCCGACGACGTCGCAAGTGAGCTCGCGCTGTCGACCCGCACGATGCATCGTCGCCTGCGCGACGAGGCAACCTCGCTGCGTGCGTTGAAGGAAGAGGCAAAGCTCGAACTCGCCAGGGAAGCCCTGATGCGCGGCCGCGCGCCGATCAAGCGGATCGCCGAGATCGCCGGTTTTCGCAACGAGAAGAGTTTTTCACGCGCCTTCCGCAACTGGACCGGCGCCTCGCCGCGCGAGTTTCGCACCAGGTATCGTTAAGCTTGCACCGGTGATCCAACCGCTGTGCAGGGAAAATTTGCTGGCGAGCTCCTGCATATCTGACTAAACGGCGGGCGCAGTCGCTGCGGCGATCTCGTGCACCGGCAACGGCACGTCCTTGGCAACTCCCAGCACGGGAAAGCTGCGGACGGTCTTCACGTTCGGCATGGCGGCAAAATGCAGGAGCTGTTGCCGCATGCTTTCGACGCTCGGGGCCACGCATTTCAGGAGATAGTCGGTATCGCCGGAGATCCGCCAGCACTGCTGGATGCGCGGGATGGCGGCAACGGAGATCTCGAAGGCCTCCAGAACCGGTTGAGCCTGGCTGCCGAGCTGGATGGCGACGAATGAGACCACCTCGTAGCCGAGGAGCCGCTCGTCCAGAATGGCGCGGACTGCTTTGATCACGCCGCGGCTGATGAGGGATTTGAGCCGCCGCAGGCAGTTCGGCGCGGAGATACCGACACGATGTGCCAGCTCATTGTTGCGGACGCGGCCGTCTTCCTGCAGCTCCGACAATATCCTCAGGTCGACGCCGTCGAGCTGGTAACGCCCCGCCATACCCACCTCGTCATGATCCCGTCACGCCTCGCCCAGCGAAGCACGCGCCAAAATCCCTGCCAAGGGCTCCAGGGGCCAGCGGGCGCCCAGTGCGTCCAGATCAGTGCGTCCACGGCTCGCCGCGGCGGAAGGAGAAATTGTCGGCATAGGCGACCGGGCGGCGGATCGACTCCTTGGGCTCGATCACCTGGTAGGCGATGCCCTTGCGCTCGCAATAGGCGATCGCCTCCTCCTTGGTCTCGAAGCGTAGCGTGATCTGCTGCTTCATGTCCGCCGACGAGGTCCAGCCCATCAGTGGCTCGACCGCGCGCGGCTGCTCCGGCTCGTAATCGAGCTGCCATTCCCGGGTCTTCCCCTTGCCCGATTGCATCGCGTTCTTGGCGGGCTTGAAAATGCGTGCGGTCATTGGACGGCCGGACCCCTTTTTACGTCTATTCGGTCTAACTCTATGCGTCACCGAAGCTATTGGTGGAAACCACCGGGATAGTATAGAGAACACCGTATCGAGAATTTGAACGGTGATTCCACAATCCTGGAGGTAGCGTTGCCAACGGGTATAGTCATTATGCTGCGCCGTGACAATCTCGCCCCCCGCACGCCGCGGATCGGGAGCCTGGCCCCGCGGTACGGCTGATCTGCTGGCGCTCGGTGCGCGCCCCGTGATCTGTGTTTCCTCCTCGAAAGTCCGCTTCGATGGCCTTCCTGAACATCAACGCAACGCTCCCCGAAAAAGGCCGTGACCTCCGGCTCGACCTGTTTCGCGGGGTGGCGAACTGGGCGATCTTCCTCGATCACATCCCCGACAACGTCGTGAACTGGATCACGACGCGGAACTACGGTTTCAGCGACGCCGCCGACCTCTTCGTCTTCATCTCCGGCTATACCGCCTCCTTCGTCTATGCGCGGATGATGCTGGAGCGCGGCTTCGTCGTCGGTGCCACCCGGCTGACCAAGCGCGTCTGGCAGCTCTACGTCGCCCACATCATCCTGTTCGTGATCTACATCGCCTCGATCAGCTATCTGGCGTTGCGCTTCGGCGATTCCGAGATGATCGACGAGTTCAATGTCGCCGGCCTCGTCGACAACGCCACCGAGACGCTGCGGCAGGGTTTGTTCCTGCGCTTCAAGCCACTCAATCTCGACGTGTTGCCGCTCTACATCGTGCTGATGGGATTATTCCCGCCGATCCTCTGGTTCATGCTGCGCAAGCCGGACCTCACGATGGGGCTCTCCATCATCCTCTGGCTGGCTGCACGGCATTTCGGCTGGAATCTCACCGCCTACCCGGCCGGCTCCTGGTACTTCAACCCGTATTGCTGGCAGGTGCTGTTCGTGTTCGGTGCCTGGTGCGCAATGGGCGGAGCGCGGCGCTCGATGACGCTGATCAACTCGAAGATCACGCTGTATTTGTGCCTCGCCTATCTTCTGTTCGCGCTGATCATGACCATGGCGGGCCGCTTCCCGAGCCTCGGCGCGATGTTTCCGGAGTGGCTGTTTTCGGCCTTCAACCCGAACGACAAGACCAACCTTGCGCCTTATCGCTTCATCCATTTCGTCGTAATCGTCATTCTCGTCATCCGCTTCGTGCCGAAGGACTGGCCGGGCCTGGAGTGGAAGATGTTCGATCCCGTGATCGTCTGCGGACAGCAATCGCTCGCTGTGTTCTGCGTCGGCGTGTTCCTGTCCTTCGTCGGGCACTTCGAATTGTCGATGAGCTCGGGCTCGCTGTTCGCGCAACTCTTCGTCAGCATCGCCGGCATCGCGATCATGACGACGGTCGCCTACTACATCTCCTGGTCGAAGCGGCAGGACAAGCCGCTGAAGCCGCCCGCCGCCGCGAAGCCAGCGGCCACCGCTGCGAAGGCGGGCTGAGCGAGCAAACGCGAAGCGGCCGCCTCAGGCCGCTTCGTCCTCGCTATATTCGGTGAACTTCTTGTAGATCCACTGACGGCCGTCGTGGCGGCGCCAGACCTTGCCGTAGACCAACTGCCCGTTGATCGAGCGCCTCGGCACGATGATGGTCCACAAGTGCCAGATCTCGGCCCAACCGGATCGTGAAGTGGGAATTTGGGAGCTGCGATCGAAAACCATGACGAGAAACTCGCAAGAAACGAAGCGCCGCGATCTCTGTGATGGAGTGTGAGCTACGTTCGTAGGCACAGCGGCGGGCCGGGACCGATTTGATAACAGCCGACAAGATGGCCGCAACACGAGCGCGTGCTTAACCTAACCGGTCAACCTTAACTCTCGCGAATGTGCAGACCAGTGGCAGTTGAAACGGCGCCCGGTCTTTTCTAGAATGCGCGTGACATTTGAGATGACCGTGCCGTTTTGGGGCGCGTGACGATTTAGAACTGAATTTGAATTTTGAGACGCCTGCTATCAGGGGCGATTGCCATGGATTTGCTCACCATGAATTTGCTCAACATGAATCTGCAATGTGCTTGTTTGCATCTGGCGATCGCGTCTCCGCCATCCGTGCCAACCGCCAGGCAAGCCGCCGAAGAACTGCCCGATGCAGCGAACGACAACGAGACGGTCTGGCCGCTCGTCCCGTTCCCGCTGGGCTGGTGCGCGTCGAGCTGAGACGCACGGCTAATTTGTCGACTCTGAAAAAGCGCGACGCCGCACAAGCGGAATATCGTCGCTTGGCGGCGTCCGTTTAGATATTGGGCGCTGAAATCCCCAATACCCGTATGTCTGTTGCGGGCCCCAAAGGTTCGATGACGCCTTGACAATTTCGCACGCGGCCCATGCGCCAACTGCGTGAAAAATCGCGCAGAAGTCGTGACACGCTACGAACAGAGACCCAAGGTTTGAACGGACGCTTGCGCAAGACGCCGGTGCGCAAGCGATCGACCGCCAGCCCCCGTCCCGCCGCTCCGCCTCACGTGCTCCCGGCAGTCGTGCTGAGCGTGCCCTGAGCCGTGTAGGTATGACCAGCCGAACTGGATTGACCACCCTGGTTCTGACCGCCTTGCGCGCTGACCGAGGTTTCGACTTCGGTCGTGCCGTGGGAATAGGTGATGACCGTGGTGGTAATCCCGTTCACGGTCGTGGAGACCTCGCTGACGATGGTTTTGGCAGAGCTGCCGCTACCGCCGCCCGCTCCGCCACTTCCGCCCGCCGACTGGGAGGACGATGCAGTCGCCGAAGACGAGGTCGTCGCCGATGTGGACGATGTCGCCGAGGAAGAAGAGCTTGCTGCGGACTGGGACGTTGCCGCTGCGCTGGAGGTCGAACCGATCGCCGTGATCGACATGGGAGCCTCGCCTTCAGGAGATGTTGCCGGGCGCACGCAAGATGCACGATCCGCCCTTTTCTTCAACGCGGCTCCTGGCCGAAACAGGCGTCAGGATTGCTTGCAAAACGCCAGCATCGCGGTCTCAAAAGCCGAGGCGGGGCTGGTCGGGGCAGCTGGATTCGAACCAACGACCTGCAGTACCCAAAACTGCCGCGCTACCAGGCTGCGCTATACCCCGAATGTCCAGCGGGCCCTGTCGATACACGCTTCAAGGGCTGCCAGCAAGGCGGCTGTGCGCCGCCGATTGTGGCCCTATTTGGCGCCGAACAGTGGGTGCGCGACGCGGTCGCCGGGGCGGATGCCGTATTTCTGCGCCGTACCGGCCGGCACCTCCAGGACGGCCCTGGCGAGACCGCGCGAAGGAATGATCTTGGTCGACAGCGGCTCGGTATTCTCGGCGATCCGCAGGATGCGACCATCCGCAGCGATGAAGATCATGTCGAGCGAGATGTAGGTGTTCTTCATCCACATCGACACTTCCTGCTCGGGCGAGAAGTCGAACAACATGCCCTTCCCGTCGGCGAGCTCCTTTCGGTACATCAGGCCGGTCGTCTTCTCCTCCTCGGTCGTGGCCATCTCGACGGAGAACACCTGGACGCCGTTCCTGGTCGCGATCTCAAGCGGCTGGAAACTTGCGGCCCGGATGGGGCCGGCGCAAGCGGCAAAAACGAGGATTACGGCCAACAAGCCCCGGACCAGGGACCAGGCTGCCTTGCGATCAAAATTCATGGAACGGCACTCATGCCAGCGGCGTGGGATTGGATGCGCATCCTAACCCAGCGATCATGGCAAATGCCAGACGCCCCCACCCGCCACGGCTGCTCACGAATCCGGGAACAGCCGGCTGGAAGAACTGGTGGTTAGTGGGACTGGAGCCCGGGCGATCCGGTCTCTGGATGGATCTCGGCGGCCATCATGCCCTTGGAGCCCGGCCCGTAGCGGACCAGCACATACTGGCCCGGTCGCAACTCGGTCATGCCGAAGCGGCGCAGCGTTTCCATGTGCACGAAGATGTCAGGCGCGCCCTCGCCGCAGGTGAGGAAGCCGAAGCCGCGGAGCCGGTTGAACCACTTGACCTGCGCACGCTCGAGCCCGCTCGTCGGCGTCACCGTGACATGGGTGCGCGCCGGCAGCATCTGGGCCGGGTGGATCGCGGTCGACTCGTCCATCGAGACGACGCGGAACGCCTGGTAACCCTTGGCGCGCTGGATGCACTCGACGACGACGCGGGCCCCCTCATAGGCGGTCTGGAAACCGTCGCGCCTGAGAACGGTAACGTGCAGGAGCACGTCGGGCCAGCCGTTGTCGGGAACGATGAAGCCATACCCCTTCGAAGCGTCGAACCATTTGATGACGCCCGTGACTTCGACAAGGTTGGCGCTGGCCTCACCAAGCCCGGTGAAGGGACTAAGCGCTGGATCGCGACCGACACCTGTTATCTCGCCTGGTGCCAGCCGCCCAGACGCCGCCCCCGGCGCCGGAACTCCGACCTTCTTGGACTCGAATCCGTCCGACGACCCCATAACCCCGGACCTCACACATCAAAGGCAAACCGCCCTCAGCGACGGTGCCGAATCACGCGTCTGGACGAGAACTTCTCACCACGACGCCACACGAATCTCTCGAATCAAAAGATAACACTCCCGGTTGCGACGCATAGACAAAAAAGAGATTCGCCGGAACCTATGAACAGCCTTGCATAGCCACGAATCAAATTCGACGTCATCAGTTGCCGACAAAGGGCCCCAGGGTCTCGCCGATGTCATGATGGATCACGAGGTCGGCGATGTCGTCCTGCTCGGTCGGCTCGCGGTTGATGATCACGAGACGCGCGCCGCAATTTTTCGCCATCATCGGAAAGCCCGCTGCCGGCCACACCACGAGCGAGGAACCGATCGCGATGAAGAGATCGCACTGCTGCACAAGCTCAGTCGCACGCTGCATCGCATCTTCCGGCATGGCTTGCCCGAACGAGATCGTCGCTGTCTTTACTGGCTCGGCACACACGCTGCAGTCAGGCGCGGCGCCGTCTGCGTCGAACCGCCGCCTCACCCAGTCGAGCTGATAGGTCTCACCGCAACCGACGCACCGCGCGTAAGTGGTATTGCCATGGAGCTCAATCACGTGGTCGGCGGCGAAGCCGGACGCCTGGTGCAGATTGTCGATGTTCTGCGTGATGACGGCGGGAGCCTTGCCGGCACGATAGAGCGAGGCCAGCGCGCGATGGCCGCGTCCGGGCTTTGCTGCGGCAAAGGTCGGCTCCATCGCGAAGCGGCGGCGCCAGGATTCGTCCCGCGCCTGCTGGCTCGCGACGAATTCGTCGAACGGAATCGGACGATTACGCGTCCACAATCCGCCCGGCGAGCGGAAATCGGGGATGCCGCATTCGGTCGAGATGCCAGCACCTGTGAACGGCACGATGGAGCGCGCCGCAGCGATCATGTCGCCGAGCCTGTCTACGCCGCTGCGAAGATCTGATGCAATCATAGGCAGCCATCCCGTTCGCCAATGTGCCTCCTATAGCACGCCCGGCCCGGTTGCGATGACCTCGCTCATCGCAAATCTCGCTGATCGCAAATGACGCCCCCGCAGCCTGCGCATCTGGCACTAGCGCGCGGCGATCTTCTGCATGAGCCTCGCATTCGCATGCTCGCGCAATTGCGCGAGCACTTCAATGCTCAGAGAGTCCAGTCTTCGCCACCTCAGCCTGCTGATTTGCTCATTTGGGCTAGCGGCAGAACGCGCAAGCGACAAGATGGTTGACACTCTTATCCACTATGAAGCGCGACGAGGTCGGAAAACTTTTCCGCCTATTGCTCATCACAATCCGGCAATGCCTCGTCCCCATTGACGCCCCATTCGAGGTCGATCAATGCGTCCGTTCGAATCCGACTCAACGCGATGCGGCGGGCAGCGCTTGAGGTCAGTTGGTAAGAAGGGGATGAACATGACAGAAGAAGAACAGCGTAAAGCAAGGGAGCGTGACGAGATCGCCGTGCGCGTCGCCGCTTTTCGCGCGACACAGGAAAAATTCAAACGCGAGCGAGAGGAATATTTTGTCTCGACGCTGGAGAACGCCCGCAAGGTCGAGCGCCCGTCGCTTTGGCCGTAAGGCCGTTTTGAATTGAACAAGCAAAAAGCCCGGAGCGCTGCTCCGGGCTTTTCGTTTTGGCGCTTGGTCTTACCAGTGACGCCAGTGATGATGCCTGTGGTAGACCGGACCGCCGTAATAGGCGTAGGGACCCGGTCCGTAATAATAGCTCGGGCCGTAATCATAGTAGCCCGGGCCATAATAGTATGGATGGGACGCGGCGATCGCGCCCGCCGTGAGTGCGCCGGCGGCAAGACCGAATGCGAGACCCGGCCCGATGTGGCGCGCCTGCGCCGGTGCCGCAGCCGCGGTCACACCAACCGTCGCAACGGTGGCCAGTATTGCCAATGTCCTTTTCATGCGCTTCTCCTCCATCACTCTTTGCAGGGACCAACGTTCGCACCGTCTAATGGTTGCGCGCTACCGCATGTCGATGAAACCGAGGTCGTCACAAAAAAATTGGCTCAATCGGGAACCAAAAGAAGTGCCCGAGCATTTGAAATCCAAGTGCCAGAGCCTCCGCCATCCGGGTCGAGGCGAAAGCACGAAGACCCCGCCAGCATCCTCCGTGGTGTTGGCGGGGTTTTCAGTTTCAGGGCGCGGTGGCAGCAGAGGCGCTCCGTTGCCAGTGGGGAAGATCACTCGAGGAGGTCCCGTTTGCCGATATCCGCATTGCTGGTTCGCATCCGCAGGCTCATCCCCAGACGCCAAGATGAGCACTACGAAGAGATCGTCCGCAGCTTCGGCGTCGGCGCATTGCGCCCGCCACCGACGCCAATGAGTGACGGCGAACTTGCCCGCGCGATCGCCGAGTTCCTGAAGGGCTCGCCTTCGGCAACTTCGGTCTCGTGCCTCGGACGACGGCTGGATCCATCCTCCGGCACCTGAGCAACTTTCCTTGTCGGGGGGCGTGGAACAAACCTGCCCCTAACGCGTTGGCTATCCTCGTTCGCGCAAAGAGGCTGCGATGCCAGCGTGGCTTGAAGTCCTGCTCAACCTGGTTGGCTACGCCGGCTTCCTGGTGCTGGCCGCGCGCAGCGCCTCGCGGGTCCGAGGCCCCGGCGATGACTCACATTTGCCGCGATAGGATTCGGACGAACGGCGGCGCACTCAGTGCGTCTGCGGCGATTGCCCCGCCGTGCGCACCAGCTGGTCTGCCTTCACGAGCATGTGCGACCCGTCTTCCACCTGCGGACGCAGCGAATAACTGATCATCACGAAGGCGGCGCAGAACAGCACGCCGACGACCGTGACGCGACGAAAGGTCTGCCGGTCGGCCTGGTAGAAGGACAGCGTCGAAGGTGGTGTCATGGCCATTGTGTCTGGCTCTCGCGTTTGGCTTTGCCTGCGAGCCGACACCTATCGCAATGCGCCGCAACTGCAACGCGATCCGGCTTTTAACCTAACCGAATAGGCTTGTCCGATCTCGTGCAAGCTTTCGTTAGGTTTTGCCGCGCGGCGGTTTCCAGCGTGCAATCAGATTTCGGCGAGCCGCTTCAACGTCGCGCGAAAGCTCAGGCTGCGGTTGCCGCCGACCAGCACGGTGCCGAACACCTCCGCCTCCTTGTCGGTGAACGTCCCGGAAAACCCGCTGGTGACCTCCTGCCCGCCGAACAGCGGCCGGACGAAGGGATCGGCATACGGCGTGTGCTGGTTGGTGGCGAGCTCGCCCTTCCAGGTGCCGTTGCCGAACGTGTACGAGCCTTGTGACCAGAAATATGGTCCGCCGCCGAGCAGCACCCCATCGCGCAGCACCAGCACGCCGCTGTCGCGACCCCTCACGCCGTCGAGCATGTGGATGTGGATGGAGTAGAGCCCGTTCTTCATGGCAGCTGCGACGATACACCCTTGCCAGCCATAGCGTCGAGCAGCAGCGTGAAGCGCGAGCCTGCCATGCAGCCCGTTACATGCTCCTCCCCCTGCCCTCGCTGCGCGTTTGCTGCTATGGAACTGCCGAACTCAAGCTCGCCTCAGTCAAAGACCGCCTAGGGAGAAAAGACCATGCGTTACCTCCACACCATGCTGCGCGTGCGCAATCTCGACGTCGCGTTGAAATTCTACCAGGACGCGCTCGGCTTGAAGGAGGTGCGGCGGATAGAGAACGACAAGGGGCGCTTCACGCTCGTCTTCCTGTGCTCGGCGGACGACCTCGAAGCGCTCAAGAAGCAACCCTCGACGCGCGGTGCGCCGCTGGTCGAGCTCACCTACAACTGGGACGAAGAGAAATATGGCGAGGACCGCTATTTCGGCCACCTCGCCTACGAGGTCGACGACATCTACGCGACCTGCGATCGGCTGATGAAAGCCGGTGTCACCATCAACCGTCCGCCGCGCGACGGCAACATGGCGTTCGTACGCTCGCCCGACCTGCACTCGATCGAACTGCTCCAGAAGGGCGAGCCGAAGCCGCCGCAGGAGCCGTGGCTATCGATGCCGAACACCGGCCACTGGTAAAGCAGCACGCGCGTTCCGTGTGGAACGAGCCCTGCCCGTCGGCGTTCTCCCCTCAACGAGGACATCTGGAGGAGGACACGAATGGCGAGAGGGCTGTTGCTGTGGTTGCTTGGCGTACCGATCCCGGTGATCATTCTGCTGTGGCTTTTCTTCGGCCACTGACGTTGTCACCGGTTGTCGGATGCGTCTGAAAGCTCCGCCCTGGGCGGAGCTTTTTGCATGAGACCGCTACGCGAACGCAGCTCGCTCGATGCGCGATATTCCGCTATCACCCGCGCAAAGCATGAACGCGGGAGGAGCAGCGTGCCGGAGCAAGAGCCGCAACTGACGGTCTGGGGTCGCGCCAACTCGGTCAACGTGCAGAAGGTGCTGTGGTGCCTGACCGAACTCAATCTTGCTTTCGAGCGCATCGATGCCGGGATGCAATTCGGCCGCACGCGCGAGACCGACTACCTTGCGATGAACCCCAATTCGCGCGTTCCGACGCTGGTCGACGGCGACTACGTGCTGTGGGAATCCAATTCCATCATGCGCTATCTCTGTCTCGCCTACCGTCAGGGCACGACGATCTATCCGCAAGCCGCGAGACAACGCGCCGGCATAGATCGCTGGCTCGACTGGACGCTCTCGACGCTCCAGCCGGCCGATCGCCCGGTTTTCTGGGGCATCGTGCGCACGCCGCCGGCCGCGCGCGACATGGTGCAGATCCAGAAGGATGCGGACGCGGCGGCCGAGGTCTGGCGCATCCTCGATCAGCAGCTTGCGACACGCCGCTTCGTCGAGGGTGATGACTTCACCATCGCCGATATCGCACTCGGTGCCTATGCGCGGCGCTGGCTCGGCGTCGAGGGCATCACCCGCCCAACGCTTTCCAATCTGAACCGTTGGTTCGCGCAGTTCGCAAGCCGCCATGGCTTCGAAAAGTACGTCGCGCCTCCCATGTCGTGAAGGTTAGCGCCAGCCGCGCTCGACCAGCAGCACGCAGACGACCAGCACGAGCGTGACCGCGGTGGTTGCGAGGCGTGCGGTCCAGCTCATGCCGCGGCCGACCCACCAGAGCAGCGCGCAATACATCAGGACGGGAACGATGATGTCGAGCGACAGCCGGTCCACCGGCACGCGCCGTTAGCGTCGGCTCGAGGCGCCAACGCCGATATCGACCGCGCCGCCGATCTTGACGCAGCTTCCCGTGGCCTCGACCTTGACGAAGCCCGGGCCGTAGGCGGCACAGGCATTGGCGCTCCCCGTACCCTTGAGCGGAAGCACCTTGCCGGTCGGTGGCGACCGCTCCGATGTGGGCAGGCGTGCCGTCTCGGCACGGGCCCACGAGATTGCGAGACAGCCGATGGCGATGATGATGAGGGAGATAGCGCGCATGCTGCCTTGTAGCGCGGGCACGGTCCGGTTTCCATCCGGGCCGGCGCGGCCGAAGGTCAGATGAATTTGATCCCGGCGGACCTGCCGCGCCGCCAGACCACCTGGCAGCTCCGGCCCGTCCGGGCATCGCGCGCAAAGGCCAGCCGGATGACACCGGGCAGCTGAGCCGCGTCCTCGTCAAGCGTGATGCGCGCCCCTGACGTCGAGATGTCAGCCACGAGGCAATGCCGCGCGGCGAAACCGCCGTCGAGCGTGATCCAGGCGTGCCGGGACAGCAATTTACGGGCTGCGCGCTTCTTGGTTGCGGCCATCGGCTGGAAATCTCCTCCTCCAGCGCTATCGCAGGGACCCCTAAGAAACCGTTGAAATTGCCCCGGAACTCACCCGGAGGCGACATTCTCCACTGGTCCGAAAAGACGTTCCCGAACGACTTGCCCCACCAGCCAAAGGCCACTATACGTTCGCGCGCCGCAGGGCATTCCGGGTACGACTCGTTTGGGCCCCGGCGCAAGTCTTGCTCCCTTCGTCTATCGGTTAGGACGCCACCCTTTCACGGTGGAGAGAGCGGTTCGATTCCGCTAGGGAGCGCCAACAAAATCAAAGACTTGGCTGTTCCTTCCTTCGCTGTGACCAACAGCTGTCCAATCTGCGAGTGTTGACTCGCCTGTCCGACCGAGACCGGGAAATTGAGCTGAGCAATGGAGCGGCTCTGCCTGGGGTAAGCCGCCGAACGCTGTGAACTAGAGCATGCGCGCGATGAGCTGATTGCCATATGGCTCTGATGAGCATCCCGAAGGGACCTTTGAGACGTGGCGAGCGTTGAGGTCTCCAAGCCAGGGCAGGATCGCGAACCCGGAGTTCCGGTCGTGAGTACGGTCCCTCTCGAACTTGAAAGACGGTCCGCCCGGCGGTGGGCCGCCAAATTTGAACGGCCCATTTCGCCAGCTCAGCAAGAACGCCAGCCCGACAGTGAAAGTCCGCAGGTCCTCTCGCCCTCAAGGAAGAAAAAGTCACCTGCCAAGCTGAGACTGCGGCGCATGGAGAATCCGTCAGCCTAGGAGCTGGCGGGCAGTTTGTCGTTCACCGCCCGAGCTCGTCGATGATGTGCTAATCCTGCCCCATAGACGCGGATCAGACTCCGGCACATGGAGTGGCACGATGACGCAGAACCTCGTAACCGTGTGTGTCGTAGCGGCTTTGATTGTCATGGGCTTGCTTGCCTTCGCCCACGAGCGACATGGAGAGTGCCTGCACGGGCGCCTGGCCAAAACCCATATGCCCTGCGGATCGGTCAGCCCTTCAATATAGGGCGAGCGACCGAAGTCGCGCCGGCGAGAAAACGCAGGAACGCGGGCCCCTGCTGCGCATTCAAACTGGATGAGTCAGCTTGCTTTCGGCCTGGCTGCTTTAGGTGGCTCGCTGATCCTCTTCGTCCTGTGGTTGGGACATCACGAGCAGCAGGCAGCCGTCGAGCGGCTGGAGCGCTACGAGATCCCCCATACCGACCGGTGATCTGCCGGCTCGATCGGGGCATCGCGGTGTGCGACTCCTTGGCCCCAACTCGTCACCTCTCTGGAGCTGGGATGCCGCGTAGCCCGCCAGCGTGAACCGGCAGGCTGAGAGCGCGGGGCTCACGTCAGGCGATCGCCGTAGGTTCCCAACGACTCATCCTAGCAAGGGAACGGACCACCTTCGCGTTGGGGATGCGCAAAAGAACTCTGGGAAGCAGTAGATTTAGCTTCCTCAACACGCTCGCTAACCCATTGATTTTTAAGGAAACAGCGGCTCCCGCCAGGCAGCGCCAGCGCCGGACTCGCTGAAACCAACGTATAGCTATCGGAATACCGCGAATTCCGGCCTCATCAGCGCATGAGGAACGAAACCGCCTGGATCATCGTCCCCGCTATCGGCTTCGCCATTCTCTTGGCGACGATCGTCCTGCTCATCGGCCGGTGATGCCAAGGTTCCATTTGACAACCCGTGGCCCAGCCGGACTGTCTCAGGTCTGAAACTCTAATAGAGTACCCCGCGCGGGCGATCCCCTGTCTTAACTGCGTCGATTAAATCGCCTTGTCTCGGACCAAATTGCCGAGGCAAACTTGTTTCAGACCGTGCCTTGTGCGCGGCCTTCGCTGTCATTGCTCGCTTGCGATCGGAGACCGAATGGCTGTCAACAAGATCACTTGGGAACGCGTCGGCCGGGTCACCGAGCCTGGCCGCTACATGTACACGTTCGGCTGGCTGACGATCACGGAGGGCGACCTCCAGGTCTGGCAGCAATATCCCCATGCGGCCTTCACACTCCTCGCGCACGTGCCGTCGGCCGATGCCGTCGGTGATGAATTCCATCTTGGCACGTTTGACATCTCGCCCGATGTTCAATCAGCCTCGGACGGCGTATATACGGGCACGGCAACAGGCGAGCTGCATTGGTAGCGTGTCTGCACCGGACGCCGGCCGCCGCGGGGAACAGATGGCATAGCTGTTGCTTTGTCAGGGGCATGATACATCTTGCCGCTCCCTATCAGGCATTCCTGCTGCTGCTCATCATCGTGTGCCTGGGGTTATGTTTTGTGCGGGTCTTCTGGCAGCTGGAGCAGGTGCGCGCTCGCCGCAACCAATCGCCGCCTCAGCGATAGGCGCTCCAAAGTGCCTCTGCCTGCCCGGCGTGATTTCGCTTATGGATACGTGGTCCGAACGCGCACATCGTGAAGCGAGGAAACGGCCTCAATCCATTGATTTTTCCGACAAACCATCGCTCTATGCGACGCGCCCGGCGCTTGATCAAAAAATCGAGCGGAGATGGTTATGCGGTTCATTGCGCTGGTGTTTCGACTCCCGTTCCCCGCGCGGATGAACGGAAGCCGTCGGAATCGTTAAGCGTTGCGACAGCAAGCACATGACACATCGTCGCATCGCCACACGTGGATAAGCTGACCAAGGGAACCTATTGTCCAACCGATGATGACACTGCTTGAAGCATTGCCGACCGTAATCGGGACGGCCGCCGTCGCACCGGCTTTGTTGATGCTCTGGCTCGTCATCGCAGCCGAGGAGCGCCCCGGCCCGCCGGCCCAGGTCTGGACCGCCTTCCTGCTCGGTGCGGCCAGCATTTCGCTGCTGGGGCTCGCCCGTGCGCCGTTCGCCAAGATGGTCGCAGCCCCTGACGATCCCTGGGCGGCGCTCGCCATGCATTCGATCTTCGGAGTGGCGCTGCCGGAGGAAGCGGTGAAGGTCATCGCCATCGTGCTGGTCTCCTCGACCAAGCGGCGAACCTTTGCCAATCCGATGGACACGGTGGTCTATGGCGC